>JABHWQ010000383.1 GCA_018657655.1 Chloroflexota bacterium
ACTCTCGTTGTTGGATAGTTACAATGTGTCGCTTATGATACAAAACTTGTTACAAGCTGTCTGTGACACTGCGTGGTATTGCCAACAGCCACCATTTCAACAATGTCATCAGGGATAAGTCCGGCTTGTGCCGTGATTGTGCGTGCCAGTTCATTGAGGGCTTCAATGACGGTTTGGTTTAGTTCGGTGAGCCCGTCCGGGTTTACTTTGGCATACGCAATACGAGTCATAATGTCTTCGCCAAATCTTATCTGTGGGTTCATCATGGCTGCGGTTGCCACTATTTCACCGCTGGCCAAATCGCAGAGATAACTGCCGATGGTTGTTGTGCCAATGTCTACTGCCATACCGTATGCTTTATCAACGTTTCCCGGTTGAATGCGTATAATTTCCTTTTCGTCCCATACGGTGATAGTAATACCCTGGCTTTTTGTTGATACATCTGAGAGTGACTGTAGCACTTGCGGGTCGATCGCAATATTTACTAATCCGAACCTGTGCTCCAGCGCTGTGGCCAGAATTGCCTCATTTAAACCGGAATAGGGCAATTCGATGTAGTATTGACGAATTGAGGGGATGATATCGATCGATCGATGGCCGGCAGTTTTCAATATGGATTGTCGGCCAATGCGACTTTCATCGGGCACGTAAACCACTAGATCACCACATATGCGTGCCTGGCATGAGAGGCGTTCGTCCGGTTGGAGCCCGTATTGCTCGAGGTATTGTGTCTCATCACCTGCAATTGGAACCAAGTGTGCCATGCTGGAATTGATGTTGTTTTGAGTGCCTTCCAGGATGCGAACCTTGCATTTGCCGCAAGAAGCTTTCCCGCCACATACGGTTTCAATTCCCTCACCGAGGGAACGTGCTGCGGCTTGGAGGGTAGTCCCTTGCTCGACTATCCCCCTTCGGCCTGATGGCAGGAAAACGAGATTGTGGGTTGACATGAGTATTGCCGGGATTAACAACTACTGGGCTACGTACCCGCCGTCGACCACCAGAGCATGACCGGTGACGAATGATGCGGCATCAGAGCAAAGCCACGAAATGCACTCGGCTACTTCCTGTGGTTGGCCAATTCGGCCAACAGGAGCCTGCTGGTTGAGAATGTCTATTATATCGGGAATAGCTTCAACTACGGAATCTACCATCGAAGTGTGAATCACTCCGGGGCAAACGGCGTTTACTCGAATATTCTGGGTGCCGTATTCCAACGCAGCCGATTTAGTTAATCCGATTACGCCATGTTTACTGGCAACATAGGGAGCCTGAGACGGAAATCCGACGATTCCAGCCATTGATGCGGTATTCACTATCGATCCGCTACCTTGTTTAATCATTTGCGGTATCTCGTACTTCATGCAGAGCCACACGCCCTTGAGGTCGATGTTCACTACTCTATTCCAATCATCTTCCTCCAGATCAATGCTGGCAACGATAGGTCCGCTGATTCCGGCATTATTGGCAGCGCAATCCAATCTGCCGTAGGTTTCGATGGTTTTGTTAACCAGAGCTTCTACATCGGTTGCCTGTGAAACATCGGCTTTAACAAAGATAGCCTCTCCTCCACCATCGTTGATCATTTTGACTGTTTCTTCTCCGGCCTCGACCGCGAAATCAGCTACAACGACTTTTGCCCCTTTATCTGCAAAGGTCAAAGCGGTGGCTCTTCCGATACCTGCACCGGCACCGGTGACTAAAGCTACTTTTCCGTCATACTCATTCACATCTGTCCTCTTTCAGGGTAGATTGTTTTAGGGTGATCTACCATTTCGCTATATACTACATCTTGCGCATTTCTCCGTCAAGTAAAAGTGATGGTGGTAATTCTTCAATTTGATGAACTATGCCAATTCGAACATGGTCATGAAGATATGGGCATTTTGTCAGGATGAGTGTATCAAAACAAAGGTAGCTTACACTTTGACCGAGACTACCACCACTTCTCATACGGTTTAATATGTCTGAAATTAGAAATTTGGAGGGGTAATTAGCTACCGCTAATCCGAACAAAAGTTCCTTGATACAAAATGTCTGGTTCCTGGATAGTGGCTGGTACACAAGTAAGCGAACAGTGATGGATTCGCGAAAACGAGGTTGTTGACCATATTGATCACGATAACTTATATGATGCATCAGAATGAATATTCGATAATAGATTGACTTGACAATCGTACTGGGGAATGTTATATTTTGCAAAATATGAAGGCGTCTATGACAGTTACCGAGCTTAGCCCTCAGACTCGCCACTGGGAAGAAGACAGTCGGCACACATTATGGGCGAGAGGTTTCTTGCCTAGCAGTTGAGATTCCCCCTATGAAAAGAAAACACAGCGAAGTTCGTATGTCAAAATGCAGATTCAATTTCAATTGTAATGTCGGTTCTATTATCGTAAACTGAATTGGTGTGTCCAACATGATCGGAAAAAAAGATTCAATGACAGTCCAGAGAGGTGCGGAAGATACACTCCCCAAACTCTTCCTTCGCAATTACAGGCAGTGGGGCCGCACACGGGTTGCCATGCGCAAGAAAGAGCATGGTGTTTGGAAGGAACACACATGGCAGGATAGCTACGATAGGATCAAAGATATATTTATAGGGTTGACTGGAGCCGGGCTTGTTGCCGGCGAAAAAGTGGCCATTATTGGCGACAATGATCCTGAGTGGTTCTGCTCCCAGTTGGCTATACAGTCGGCTGGTGCGATTGTTGTAGGAATAAATCCCGGCCGGACACCAGATGAGACCCAGCGTGCAATAGAACGTTCACAGCCCAAGTTTGTCATAGCTCAAGATCAGGAGCAAGTAGACAAGTTATTGGAAATTAGGGACAATCTGCCTTCTCTTGAAAAGATCGTTTACTGGAATGAAAAAGGGCTTCGCCATTATGAGAATGGGTCTGTTGTCAACTTGGAGGACTTAATCAAGGACGGTCAAGAGGCTCACAGGAATCGTCCTATTGATTTCGAGGAAATGGTAGCAAAAGGACATGGTAGTGATATAGCTACGTTATTCTGCCTCTGGAAAAACGATGATTCCCCCCAAATAATGACTGCAAGCCACGATTTCATCCTTTCATCCGTGGAGACAGTATTAGCTGCAAATCCGATTGATGCGAGACATAATTATGTGTGCGTGATGAACCCGGGATGGTTCTACGAGCAAATACTGGGCACAGGCACCTCCTTGCTAACGGGAAGGAAATTCAATTTCGCAGAAAGCGGAGAAACATCGGAAGCAGATTTAAGAGAGATTTCTCCACACAGCCTGGCTTATCCACCACAGCTATGGAACCAGCTAGCTCTGACAATTCAAAATAATATGGCTGAAGGTGCGGGGCTAAAGAGATTT
The DNA here is from genome assembly GCA_018657655.1 of Chloroflexota bacterium. GTDB lineage: Bacteria > Chloroflexota > Dehalococcoidia > SZUA-161 > SpSt-899 > JABMQN01. Next base: position 3,353 of record JABHWQ010000383.1, read on the forward strand.
ATGTTCAATCGTTGTCTTGCACTGGGTTGTTTAGCAACTGACAGGACGCTAAACGGCAGTAAGCGGGGTGGGGTGTTGATTAACTCCATACGTTCTATTGCCGGATTTATCACACTTAATCCTTTACTTGACAAACACGGACTTGATAAAGTACGAGTTGCCTACTCAGGTGGTGGGGAAGTAGATCCGGAGAATCTCCGGTTCTTTCATGCTATAGGCGTTAATTTAAAGCATATATTCGGATCTACCAAGGATGGTGTTGTGTTTATTGATCCTGGGGAACACAGAATAGAACAATAGTCTGAGTGTGAGTTGTTAACATGGATGCGCAGAAATATGTCATAAGAAAACGGGTTGGCTTACCGGGAGCCAGCATCAGGATTGTTCTGGAGAAAGCCAAGAGCAGGGCATTTCTCATGCCATGTTCCATAGCACTGGCCATAGCATTTGTCATAACGCTGTATATCGCTTTCATCCTCGAGGGGGAAGGTAGAGATAAGCTTATCGGGACTATTATCAGTGGCTTAATGTGGGGTGGCGTTTACGCAATAATTGCCCTGGGTATTGTTGTGGTGTACAAGGCTACCAGGATTTTCAACATGGCTCATGGTGGTATACTGCTATTTCTGGCATATACAACATGGTGGTTAATGGCACCGGACAGGCAAAATTTGGATAACTGGCTAGCCTTGATATTGGTGGCTTGCGCTGCCATTGTTATGGGTTTGGTGATTGATCGTGTGATATTCAGACGGATGATCGGAGCGGCTCCATTAATTACATTCATGATGTCACTATTCCTCGGATTTATCTTCCTGCATGGTTTAACTCAGCTCACATTTGAAGGTAAATCCCAGATTATGCCCAAAATATTCCCCGAGGGTACTATCGCGGTTGGTAACTACAACCTTCCCTATGATCTCTTGTTCGGCTTTATCGTGGCTACGCTAATGTTCTTAGCTTTTGTTCTCTATTTCAGATTCACCAAGAGTGGTTTGGCTATGAGGTGTGTCTCGGAAGACAGCGTATTGAGCCAGAGTCTCGGTATAGATGTGAAGAAGATATACGCAATTGCGTGGGTTATCGGCTGTTTGGCGGCCGCTGTTGGCGGTGTTCTTATTGGAACAAAGACCGCTGTTTATAGTGAATCTGGAGGGATGGGCGTATATGCCCTGTACAGAGCATTACCTATAGTGATCCTTGGCGGACTGGAATCAATTCCTGGCGCCTATATAGCAGCTCTTATGGTGGGATTGTTAGAATCGCTTGCAGG
>JABHWQ010000485.1 GCA_018657655.1 Chloroflexota bacterium
CGTCTTTTTTGTGAACCAACTTGATAAATCCCGTGGTATTCCCCTCAGTGCGAGCCCGATCAACTTTGTCCATTGGCCAATTACAAGTCATGACGTTATCCCCATGTTCTTCTTTTGCTTCAGCTTCACTCATACCTATGTGAGCGACTTCCGGATCAGTAAAAGTAGTCCATGGAACATATTCGCTTATTCCGCTAACCGCACCGGGCAGCAAAGCATTGCGCACTGCCATGAACGCCTGCCAACCTGCATAATGGGTGAACTGATAGCCGCCTATACAATCACCGGCAGCATAGATGTGACTTTGGCTGGTACGAAGATGATCATCCACCTCGATTCCTTTTGGGCTGTATTTTACTCCTGATTTTTCAAAATCAAGTCCATCGACGTTGGGACGCCGTCCAATAGCAACCAGAAGGTTATCGCAGACAATCTCGTCACCACCGGCAATCAGATGGATATCGTTGCCATCCTGCCATGCATGCTCTGCTTTGGCGCTGAGTTTCAAATCGATTCCCTCAGACTCGAACACACCAGCAAGAACCTCTGAGACTGCCGGGTCGTCTCTGAGCAAAATCCGCTCTTCTCCTTCGACTATAGTTATTTTTGCTCCCAGTCTGCGGAACGCCTGTGCCATTTCACAGCCAATAGGCCCTCCACCCAAAACAACCAGATGTTCAGGTAATTTTTCAAGTGTCCAGAGAGATTCATAGGTCAGATAATTGATAGTGTCTAGTCCTGAAATCGGCGGTACGAATGGATGGGCTCCGGTAGCTATGAGAAAACGTTTCGCCGAAATGAAAACGTCATCAACAGCAATAGTGTGGGGATCGAGAAATCGGCAATCCCCAATGAAAACTCCAATCCCATCTGCACGCAGGACATCCGGCGATTCGTGCTGGTACACATCGTTGACAACTGATTGGACATGGGCCATTACCTGCTTTAAATCAACAATCGGTTCGATTGATTCCAACCCGAAACGATCGGATGAACGCATTGTGTGAGCGACTTTGGCGGCTTTTAACAACGCTTTGCTCGGGACACAACCATACCATGTACAGTCCCCGCCAATCCTGTTTTTCTCCACAATAGCGACACTCGCCCCCAACTGCATGGCGAATCCTGCAGCGGTCAGCCCCGCTGGTCCTCCACCAACAATCACCAAATCATAATCAGTATTCATTAGCGCTCTCAGCTACAGCTTCTGCCATCTTATAGATATGTCCATACATACTGTAAAACACGATCTTCGCTCTCATGCTTCCTCCTTATCACTTCTGATTTATCGGGTTTCAGATATTTTCAGTTAATAAGGGTTTCCCAGGAACCCAATGGCGAAAACAGCGTGGACGATAACCGATATCCAGAGAAGCGGCCACAGGGCGCAATGCACTTTATAGAACTTCTGGTAGGCGCTAAATTTCATGATTCTGGCACCGATAAAAGCGGTCATGGGAATGCAGCGGCAGGAGAAAAACACCAGCACGCCCAACACAATATTGACAATGCCAAGTGAATATATCAGCTTTTCAACCCACAGTTCATGGAAGATATCCATTCTCGCCCCCTTCACATTTTTAGAAGAGTGATTTCCCCTCCTCCCCGTTTTGAGTGTCTCTGTGATGAATCATCGCTCGATCCATATGCCCAGATCACCTTTACCGTTCCACCAGTTAGATCATTATCATACTCATCGCCAGTAACAAGATTTCGCTTGAACTCAATCACTGTGTAATCATTGTCTTCACTGCCACCGAACTCAAGGATATCATTAGTACCACCTTTTTCCGTGTCTTCAGGATGTGGGCCAAAATTGCCAGTGGAATACATGTCTACAACTCTAACCTGTCCATCTTCCACAAATCCAAATACCATATCCGCATTCTTCATTTTCGATGAAGGTTCGAAGCCAATAGCAACCCATCCATCTGTCTTAGCTTTCATTCCGACATAGATATATTGATCATCGATATCCCAATAAAGCTCGTAGTCGTTGTCAAGTTGAGAGGAATTAGCGTACTCCGTGACCAAACCATCGGGCATCCATTGCCCTGTCGTTTTGGGACCAGTACCTGTTTCCACAGCAAATCCGGCATCAACCCATGCCGCATAGTTCCCATCCAGCCGATACACGGTCTCGAAACCATTGTCAATCAGTAGTTCAACTGCGGCAATCGAAACGCTGTCTGAATGGCAATAAACCAGATAGGGAACATTCTTATTGAGTGATGGAATAACCGCCGCTAAAGATCCATCGAACATGGGGTGATTGATAGCCTCGGGTAAATGACCTTGAGTGTACAATGGTGAGACATCGAGAACTACAAGATTTGCAACTGTATCAATCAGGTCCTTGGCTTCGGCTGGAGATACATCTGTATACATGGCTGGAGTGGCTGAAGTTGGGATTTGTACTGGCGTTGCCTCTTCGTCATCCGAGGAACAACCCACGAACAGGATCAGAAGAAGTATTGAGAGAGAAGCTAAAAAACTACATCGTCTCATGGAAAACCTCCTTTGGAACGATATTGGATTCCCTTGTTATTAAGCCGATCGAAACCTGTTAAATGAATCGTAGCTTATATATTACAGGCTGATGAGTTAAGAAATCATAACATCGGTTCAAAAAATGTTAATTCTCTATAACATTTTGAGGTTCTGTCTGGAGCCTAAATAATTAAGGCTGATATTGTTTGCTTGGGGAATAAGCAAACATTGATTCGATAGTAGCAAACAACTGATCGGCCAGAATAGCCAGGATGGCAGCTGGTACTGCGCCCTCAAGGATAAAGGCGGAATTACGCTGGGCGGACATACCTGCAACGATAGGTGAACCGAGTCCACCGGCACCAAACAGTGCTCCAACAGTGGCCGTTCCAATATTGATAATAACGGATATACGTATACCTGTGATTATCACTGGCAATGCTAAGGGAAATTCGATAAGAAATAATGCCTGCAATCGACTCATACCCATCCCATAAGCTGCATCCAATGTATCGCGAGGAACATGCTGCAAACCGGCAATAGTGTTGCGAACCACCGGAAGCAAACCGTAAAGAAAGAGGGCCAGGATGGTTGGCTCGCGGCCAAATCCCATGACGGGAACGGCCAGAGCAAGTACTGCAATCGGGGGAAACGTCTGGCCAAACGAGGTCAGGTCCGTGACAAGTGGGAGGAAATCTTTACCGCTTTCACGCGTTACCCATATACCAAGTGGTAAACCGATGAGGATGGTCAATCCACTGGAGATGATTACTAACTGGATATGCTCCCAAACCAATGTACTCAAGCCGGCACGCGGGTATAAAACCTCACTTTCATCGGGGAAGAGAGAGCTTAACACATTTCCCCAAAAGCTCTCTTGAGCAATCAGGATAACAAATGCCGCTATCAGGGCGAGCAGTATAATCCAGCGTCGCAAATGCAAATTGAGCATTTCTATTTCTCAAATTCAGACGTTGCCGCTTCGATATCTTTTAGACTTAATTCCCCAATCAGCCGCCCGGACTCATCGACCACCGGGACGAATTTGAAGCCAAGTCCTAACATGCGGGACAGGGCTTCCCTCAGGGTAGAACCCGAACGGACCGCCATATCAGATAGGTCCGTGCTGACCATCGACCGCTCGACAGAAGTGCTTTTATTGATACTTCTTCGGTCCAGCCAACCCAGAAGGTATTCGTGGTCATCCACTACCCATAAGTATAGTAGCTTACCCAGAGATGAAACTGCCTCCTGAATTGGGGTTCTAACATTGATGGACGAGGCAGGCTTGATATAACCTTCGATATTAATTCGAGAAAGACGCTTCAAGGCTCGATCAGTTCCAACGAAATCATGGACGAATTTACTTGCCGGTTTGGAAAGTATGATCTCAGGTGTATCATATTGAACCAACTTTCCTGAATTCATTATGGCGATCTGATCAGCCAGACGAATCGCTTCATCCAAATCATGAGTCACCAAAATCACGGTCTTCTTCAAATCCTGCTGAATCCTGGCAAATTGAGCCTGCAATCTCTCTCTGGTTAGCGGATCAACCGCGCCAAACGGTTCATCCATCAACAATACC
>JABHWQ010000152.1 GCA_018657655.1 Chloroflexota bacterium
AACATGAGGGAAATCCATACATTGTCCTTGTCGATCCCTTGAGGTTATCCGAAGAGATAGCTGCTATCCCTCAACAACTGGTACCATTTTTGGAACTGTGTGACGGGACTCGCGACTTGCCCACTTTGAGAACGGCTTTCGAGCTGCAAACCGGAGTTCGGCTGGACGAAATGACGGTGGCTCAGATCGTTTCACAACTGGATGAAGCGCTACTCTTAGACAATGGGAAATTTGCTCAGGTACGCGATGCCCTCACCAGCGAATTTAAGGCAGCTCCGGCGCGTCCGCCCACACTGGCTGGAGCCAGTTACCCTGCCGACCCTGATGAACTGACAAAGATGCTGGAAGGATATTTGGATTCTATCCCAAAAGAGTCAAACCCGCCCAATAACACTGATGGCTTTACAGGAATAATTAGCCCTCATATCGATTTCCAGAGAGGCGGTCCGGTATATGCTCAGACTTGGAATCGAATCAGCGAAACCATCCGGGATATCGACCTGGCCATCATCTTCGGGACAAATCACCTCGGTGGGTACAATCTTTTCACCCTAACGCGACAGAACTATTCCACACCATGGGGTATCCTGCCGACCCCAGAGAATATGGTTGATCAACTTGCCGATGGGCTTGGCAATGGCATTGCGTTTGAAGATGAGCTTTACCATCAAAATGAACACTCCATTGAACTAGCACTCGTCTGGCTCCATTATTTCCTGGGAGACCGCAAATGTGAGCTGCTGCCTATCCTGTGTGGTTCATTCGAGCGATTCACAAATGGCGGTGAAGACCCTGCTCAAAACGAGGAAATATCGGCGGTTTTGAATATTCTGCAAGAAGTAACAAAGTCGCGCCGAACTCTCATAGTTGCAGCCGCTGACCTAGCTCATATGGGACCGGCTTTTGGTGATCTCATTCCTATCGATACCACCAGCCGAGCCAAAATCGCTGCCGCCGATGAAGATCTCATGAAATCCATGTGCGCTGCTGATGCCCAGGGATTTTTCACCCAGATAAAGCAGGAAGGGGACAATCGACGAATTTGTGGACTCGCGCCGATCTATATGACCCTAAGGATTCTGGAGCAATCGCGGGGAGAGCCTTCAGGCTATATGCAGTGCCCCGCCGATGAGATTGACGCTTCGCTGGTTTCAATATGCGGGATTGGCCTGAGATAGCAAAACCTCTCATTTAATATCGTTACACCGAGGATTAATCATGTTTAAACAAGACCTTTGCAACTTATGTGGCGATTGCCTGGTTGAATGTCAATGGATCGATGCGGATCGCGATCAGGCTATTGAATGGATGCGTTTGATGATCGCTGGAGAAACGACTCCTGCGCTTCAACAGTGTATCACCTGCTATTCTTGTAACGAGATTTGCCCTCAGCACGCCAACCCATTTGATCTTCTGGCAAGTCTGCAGGAAAAGTACCGCGTTTTTATCAGCGAGGAAGCTGCCTTTGCTGAAGAGGCCAAATATCATTTCACGCGAGAGTTAACAGGCTATCCTCAGGCTGAAACCGTGATGACAGTCTGTGCTTTTGAAAAGACACATGCACATCTCATACAGGGTGAGTTGTACGAACTACCGAGGGTCGGGGGAAAGCCTTACAATTGCTGGATGCTGTTCAGCCACTGGGGCGCGGAGAGTGTCCAGAGAAAACATGTACAGGAGATGGTGGATCGTTTAGCGCTCACCGGTGTTGATGAGGTAGTTTGTTTCCATGATGATTGTTATGCCGTACTGGCTGGGCTAGCTCCCGAATTTGGAATAAAAGTGCCGTTCCGGCCAGTTCACCTCGCGGAGCATCTGGTGAGACATCTTCAGGTAAATAGTCATCGGATTAAACCGCTTGACATTGACATTGCATACCAGCGTCCCTGCGCTTCACGTCATACGCCCGAAAAAGAGCATTTCATCGATGAACTGTTTGAACTGGTTGGAGCCAGAAGAGTGGAACGCGTCTACGATAGAAAACAGGCAATGTGCTGTGCCAGCATAATGTTGCTACTTGGTAACGGTGATCCCAGGCCATATCAGGAAAAAAACATATTGGATGCCAAACAGAATGGGGCCCGCGCAATAGTCTGTCTTTGCCCTATGTGTATTGGCAATCTTTCTCAAGTTGCCGCTGAACACGATATGCCACTAGTTTTCCTCGGTGATATCGCGCGAATGGCGTTGGGTGAAATCGAACCGCTCCATACATAATTCCCTTGACAATGCCACGCTGCCGCGTTTAAGACAATTTGTTACTGACTGACCACCTAGTCAAGATTATTATGAAAAGTCACGTACATCTCGCGTCTCCAATGAGAGGTATCAGTCTATCCTCCAGGCTGCCGAACAGCTGTTTGGGGGAAAAGGCTATCAGGGTGTCTCTATCGAAGAAATCGCAAGAACTGCCGAAGTATCTAAGGGCCTCGTTATCTACCATTTCGGCAACAAGGAAGAACTGCTGGTTCAGGTATTGAGGCAAGGGACAGCCGTGTTATTCACGCAGCTGGACACGGCCATTCGAAACCATGAAACCGCCAAAGACAAAATCCGCGCCGCAGTTGAAATGTACCTCTCAGTAGCCAGTGCCTGACCCGCCCTCACACGAATGGCGATGATCGCTGTTTTCGAAGCAGCCAATTCCGAGAGCATCCGAAACCTGTGACTTGCTTTCATGGAAGAAAACCTGAACAAG
>JABHWQ010000324.1 GCA_018657655.1 Chloroflexota bacterium
GCCAGTGAAACGTCTTTGAGCTCTGGGGCCACTGAGTAGTCGCCACCCAGCACTTTTATCAGGCAATACATGCGATCGATCACCTGCTTTATTTGTGAAGAAAATCCGCCAAAATATACTGGCGTTGCGAAAACCACCACATCCTGCTCCAGCATCCGGGCCACAACCGAGGACGCATCGTCCCCAACAACACACCGATATTCTTCTGATTTCTGGCAACCCAGGCAATGGAGGCAGCCACTTTTCTTGATCGTGAGCTGTGAGGCATCCACAACCTCAACTTCAGCACCATCCTCTCGTGCCCCCGTAGCCGCCCAGTTGGCTGCGGTCCATGTATTCCCATTTTTGCGAGCGCTCCCGCATATTATCATTATCTTCTTTGCCACCAGAAATTCTCCCTATTTATGCTATCCAAGCCAATGATCTTCTATTTAGGTTCAAACTGCCCAATAATAGGCCCTACCCCATAAGATGTGCTGGGATCAAGCATGTATTCCTTATATTTGGTGAATCTTCCTTGAAGATGTTTGTCTATCTCTTCCTGACTATAGTCAAGTGTATACCAGACTCCTACACCCAACTTCTCCGCTGCATCGTGGGCAACCTCCACATCGTCAACTGCAAAGACCACCCCTATCAGTCCCTCACCGCGCTGCTCGATTATCTTCGTCACAAAGGTGTCTTTGTCAGGCATCGGGGAAACCAGTTCAATACCTGCATCCCAGCTCAAAGCCACACGTATACCAAGTTTCTCAGTATCATCGGCGGTGGCCTCAAAAAACGTGGCGCCAAGAAGCTTGGAATAGAACTCTACCCCCTTTTCAAGATCTTTTACCGCAATCGATACCCTGTTAACTCCCAATGGTTTCACTTTCCCTCCTTATATCAAAAAAACCAGTAACCTCCTTGGTAATCGGTAAAAACATGATCGACTATCGAACCACCTTTTTGGCAGGCAGACTCAAGCTTCTCCTGGATTTCCGGGCCAAGCGCTCCCGGGTAAACCAGACTGAGCAGCGAACTGGTAACCACATTCTTGCCTGAGCGCAGAATACGGCAGATTTCGTCGATCGTCCCCATCGGGTCGATTCTGATATCAGACGTGTAGCATACGTAATCGGACTCGATGGATAATAGTGCATCGGAATCCTGCGTAGCCTTTATACCGATCGGTTCAAGTCCGCACAATTCACCTGCATCCCGTCCCGCCTTCGAATCATGGTAAACCGACACCCCCACCAGATCCATTTCCGGATGATCAATGATCGCTCGTAGCGCGCATGCTCCCACGTTACCTGTGCTCCATTGAATGACTCGATATGCCATAGGCTACCTTCCCCTTTTATTTCTCCCAGAATCCGGATTTAGTGAGGAAACCCTGGTTCACAACAGGTCCTTGACCATGGCACCCATGACGTGATGGGACCATTCTGCGCCGCCATCGATCGGGGAAAGCCTGCTGATTACCCAACCGGAGGCGGGGGAAGCAAGGTACAGCGCCGCCAGCGCGATATCCTCCGGAGTTCCCAGACGATTCAGTGGGCTCAATTCGGCAAGCTGGTCCTTGATAGGCTCGAAAATGGGAGCATTCGTTTCCGTAACCACTGCTCCCGGAAGAACGGCATTGACTCGAACGGAGGGGTCGAGTTCCCAGGCGAGGGTTAACGTGAGTGAATTCACTCCGGCTTTGGAGGCTGCGTAGGCGGAAAGACCCATGGCGGGAACCTGAGATTCGCGCGTAGAGATGTTGATAACACAACCCGATTTCTGCTCGATCATATATTTAGATACGGCCTGGCTGCAGATGAATATCCTGGTAAGGTTATGTCGGATATCGGCCTCAAAAGTACTCCGTGGCATTTTTGTTATACCACCGAAGGAACCACCTCCGGCATTGTTCACCAGAATGTCGATATGCTCTAATTATGCTACGGTCTTTTCAACCGTAGAGGTGACCTGGTCACTATCCCCAACATCGCAGGGGATAGCCAGTGCTCTGTGGCCAATGGCCACGACTCGTACTTTGTCCCCAAGCTCTGCTTTCAGGATATCCCGCGTTGGGGTAGCGCCTTTGCCCCATGTAGCAGATGCGTCCTTGAGTTTCACTTTTCCGTCCGAAATCAGCAGGTAGACTGGCTTTTCTGATTTGCCCTGAACAACGATTCCATCATATCCGGCGAACTTGAGCTCCGCTCCCCAACGTCCTCCGAGGTTCCCATAACAGAACTTATCCAGTGCGGGCAGGGGGGATTTCCCGAAAACGCCCCATCGAGAAGTGCCCAATGCCGGAATTCCGGCCATCGGGCCGAGGGCGAATATTAATCGGTTGTTTTCATCGAAGGCGCCAGTTTCGGGGGGAA
>JABHWQ010000234.1 GCA_018657655.1 Chloroflexota bacterium
GTTCGCATGGCCAGTTTAGTGGCTCCCACAATGCCCAGCGAATCGATCCTTTCATGGGAAACCACGCCGATACTGAAAGAAACAGCTTCTGCTTGAATACACGAGGAAAGGTATTCTCTTTTTTTAGCACTGAGTTTCTTACTGTCTCGAACCTGCTCAAGCCATGGAATGTTGATCTGAGGAGAAAACATCACGGCAGCAGCCACCACCGGCCCCGCCAAAGGTCCTCGCCCAACCTCATCGATCCCGGCAACAAACTGATACCCGTGTCGCCAGAAACTCTGTTCCTCGACGAAGGTCGGCGAGTGATTCATGCTATCATGATTATACCTTTATCCGGAGCTATGACAACACTGCCGTTTACAGACTCTCAACGTTGCTGTGAAACGAACCACACCGCCCCAAGGTTTTTGCGGGGAACGCGGACTGTTATTACCCCCCTTCACCTCTACAAAGCCGCGTGATACAATAGGCCATCTTTCAGAGACATAGGTAACAACCTAAAACAGGTACGTGCTACAAACCCACCAGATTCACGACATCATTCAGAATACGATCGAGCTTCGTTAGGAAACCTCTGATCAACCCCCTGTATCCCCCAGTCTTGGGGGACTTATATATCTGGGGGACACCCCCAGACCCCCGAAGTCACCACTTATTCAGAGCTTCCCTAATTTCATCTATTGCCAGTCACTCTTTATAAATTTGTAGTGCTGCTGGCCATAAATATTGTTAAAATAGTTACCGGTACCAACGACGAACTTTACACCGTCCAAGTCGGTCAATCAAGAATGATGTTTTCTTGCGGGAGCTATCAATGAAAGATGAAATTAAGACCAAGCAACAACTCATTAAGGAAATGTCTCAATTACGCCAAAAAAATGCTGAGTTGGAATTAGCAGCAGCTAAACAGAAACAAAAAGTAGTCGCGCTCAAAGAAAGTGAAGCAACAAACAGGGCACTACTGGAAGCAATACCGGATGCAATTTTCCGAATGAACAAACACGGTACCTATCTGAGTTTCGTTCCCGCCAAAGGGTTTAAACCAATTGTCCCCCCGGAAGTGTTTTTAGGAAAAAATCAGGCGGAAATAATGCCGACTGAAATAGCTCAACAGTTCAGATATTATCTAGAACAAGCACTCCACACCGGCGAAGTACAAGTCTATGAATATCCTATTACGATTGAGGCAGAGACTCAATACTTTGAGGCTCGACTTGTGGCTCTCCATGAAGATGATATTTTGGGAATAGTCCGCGATATTACCAAACGCAAACAAACAGAGAATTCACTACGCGAAAGCGAGGAGCAATTCAAGGCGCAATACAACGGCTTTCCCCATCCTGTGTATACTTTGGAATATATTGATGACGATTTTGTCGTTTCTAATGCCAATACTGCAGCCATTGAAATGACAGAAGGCAAGATCACCTCCTTTTACGGAAAACGAGCAAGTGACCTATGGCGTGATGATCTTGACCTGATCGATGATATAGAACGATGCTATTTCAAACAAACAACGATCAAACGGGAAAAATTGTATACTTTCAAATCCACAGGGGAAACACAATACCTTTCTATCGTAGCAGCACATGTACCTCCTAAGTACGTTTTAATTTATACGGAAAATATTTCTGAACACAAGTGGGCAGAGGAGGCACTTAGAGAGAGCGAGAAACGCTTTAGAGACATTTCTTTCAGTATGGCTGACTGGATTTGGGAAGTAGATCAAGATGGAGTGTATTCCTATTGCTCGGAAAAAGTCGAGGAAATCCTGGGATATTCACCGGAAGAGTTGCTTGGCAAAACACCTTTCGATTTGATGCCAGAACAGGAAGCTGAACGTGTTTCTGAGATTTTCAAGGAAGTAGTCTCCAAAAGGAAGCAGATTGTTGATCTCGAGAACTGGAATCTGACCAAGGATGGTGAAGATATTTGCCTCCTGACCAACGGCACACCAATATTCGATAACGAAGGTGTGTTTCTGGGATATCGGGGAGTAGATAAAGATATCACGGATCGCAAGAAAACCGAAGATACATTAAGAGAATCCGAGGCAAAGTATGCCGCGGTGGTAGAGACAGCAAGTGACGGCATTGTCATTACTCTAGACAGTATAATTCAATTTGCGAATTCAGGGATGGAGCAGATTACAGGGTACAAAGTGTCAGAGTTGAAGGGTATGAATATCACCAACCTGCTGGCACCAGAGATGAGTGAGGTGGTAATACAAAGAGCTCACCAACGCCTGGCAGGAGAACAGCCACCTCCCATATACGAAGCCTGTGCTATACGAAAAAATGGAGATACTACAGAGATCGAAATATCAGCAACCGTTGTCCAATACGAAGATAAACTGGCCAATAATGGGAATTGTGCGCGATATTTCTCAGCGCAAACGGGCCGAAGAAGCGCTTCAGGAGTCTTATGAGATCATCAACAGAAGCCCTGCCGTGGTCTTCCTCTGGAAGAACGCGGCAGGCTGGCCGGTTGAATATGTGTCAGACAACGTGATGGGTTTATTCGGCCACACCGCAGAGGACTTGATGAGCGGGCGCGTTCCGTATGCAGATTTGGTCTATCCTGATGATTTGAATAGGGTAGATGAGGAAGTTCTAAGCTATAGTGCTGTAACTGAGATAAAAGAGTTTCTCCAGGAATACCGTATCATCACCAAAGATGGTCAGGTTAAATGGATTGATGACCTAACATATATCCGCCGAAACGCGAACGATGAAATAACACATTATCAGGGCATCATCCTTGATATCACTGATCGCAAGCAGGCGGAGCATAATTTGGCACGTGCCCATCAGGAACTCGACGCCATATTCAATGCAGCTGTTCCTTTTTGTGTTATCAATATGTATTACCAGTTTATACGGGTAAATGATACTTTTTGCTCATATTTTCAACTAAGACGAGAGGAGGTAATAAACAGATACTGTTACGACGTATGGCAAGGACCATTCTGTCACACTGCCGACTGTTCCTTGAAACGGATAATGGAAGGTTCTACAAAATATGAACATGAAGCTGATAAGATACTTGCGGATGGCACTCAAATATCATGTCTCGTTACAGCAATTCCCCACCAGGATACCGAGGGCAATATCATTGGGATTATTGAAAACTTGACGGATATCACCGAACACAAGCAAGCGGAAGAAGCATTACAGAAAAGTGAGGAGCTTCTCAAGGCAACCTTCAACGCTACTGCTGATGGAATTCTGGTTGTGGATGAAGCAGGTAACGTTTCCCAAACAAACCGGCAGTTCACTGAGATGTGGCGAATCCCGCCAGACATTATAGCAACAAAGGATGACAACACCCTGATCGCTTATGTAAGCAATCAGCTGGAATATCCGGACACTTTCCAATCCAAGATACATGAGCTATATCAAAGTTCGATAGAGAGTCTGGATGAAATCAAATTCAAAGACGGTCGGGTTTTCGAACGTTTTTCCTGCCCTTTGATCAGGGAGGGGAAAGAGGCCGGACGGGTTTGGGACTTCAGGGATATCACCATGCGCAAGCAAGCGGAGGAAACACTGCAACATGCTGCCTATCAATGGCAAACGACTTTCGATGCCATGAGCGAATCCGTAACGTTGCTCGATTCAAGGCAAAACATTATTCGATGCAACCGAGCGGCATCAGATATATTCGGTAAACCATTTAGCGAAATCGTTGGCCACCATTGCTGTGAGATCATACATGGTGTTCCCGATCATGTTGACTGGTGTCCTATTAAAGAGACGATAGAAACCGGCATGCCTGAATCCTATATTAAGCTGATGGACGATCGCTGGTTTAGTATTTCCGTCGATCCGGTAAGGGATGACAGCGGCAATATTGTAGGAGCCGTTCACATCATGAACGATATCACTGAGATAAAACGGGCCGGGAAGGCTCTACTGGAAAGCGAGGAAAGATATAAACTTCACTTTGAGAATGCATCAGATATAATCTTTTCGATCGGTAACGATCTATCAGTTCTCTATATATCGCCGTCAGCAAGTAAAGTGCTGGGTTACAGTCCTGACGAGATAATCGGGAAAGCACTTCCGGACCTGGGAATAATACCAACTGAGAATCTCGATCAAGTTCTCGCTGATATAAAAACAGGTTTGGCATGTAATCAAACAATTTCATCTACCCACGAGGCAATAACCAAAAATGGTACCAAAAAGTCTATAGAAATAAGCGCTACCCCAACATCCAGTGATGGCGAACCTGTAATGATCGTAATAGGGAGGGATGTCACTGAACGTATAATAGCCGAAGAAGCAACACGTGAGGCTCAACAGTATAAAGAGCTGGACAGGCTCAAAACCAATCTGCTTTCCACCATATCGCATGAACTCCGTACCCCCCTGGCATCAATCAAGGGATTCACTTCCATGCTCATCGATCATGATAGCAAAATGAACCGTAATGAAAAACTTTTACACTTGGCAACTATATACGCATCTACTGACAGGCTAATTGAGATGGTGAACCATTTGCTTGATATGTCGCGGTTGGATGCTGGTCTACTCAAACTGGAACGATACCCTTCCAGTATTTCAGCGATCATTCACCAAACAGTGGCCGAGGCTAAGGTAAGAGTACAAAGCCATCAAATAGTAGCTGAACTGGAAGAGGAATTGCCAAAACTGGATATTGATTCAAAGCGCATTCGACAGGTGATGGATAATATTATAGATAATGCTGTGAAGTATTCTAATAGCGGTACAATGGTATCAGTACAGACAAAGCAGATCGACACAGATCTGTTGATAAGCGTTGCTGATCAGGGAATAGGAATTCCCACTAACAAATTGGAAAGAGTATTTGACCGAATGTACCGTGTGGATCACGAGCTGACGGCAAAAACAGGTGGTATTGGCTTGGGATTAGCCATTTGCAAGGGCATTGTTGAGGCACATGGCGGTAGGATCTGGATAGAAAGTGAGGAAGGGCAGGGAAGCACCTGCTTTATCACTTTGCCAGTCTACACCAAGGAGGAGAGCCATAAAGACGATTCTCATCATAGAGGATGAACCCAGCATAATGAAGTTTAGTTCCATAACCCTGGAATTGGAAGGCTATCAAATCTTTCAAGCCTGCGATGGGGACGAGGGGCTAAAACTAGCCAAAGAGACTCATTTTGATCTGATATTGCTGGACCTGATGCTGCCTGTAATGGACGGGTGGACAGTGTTTGAACAAATGAAAAACGATCCTGAACTTTCGGTTA
>JABHWQ010000421.1 GCA_018657655.1 Chloroflexota bacterium
CAAATGGGCTCGAAATTTTGCAGCCCATCCCCGATCAGATTCGCATCATTCGCGATGAAGTCTTTGCCCAGGGTCAAAATACAGGACCATTGGCCTATGAGGGTATGGATGCACTGACCTTGATGAAAGCGGAAGGCGCCAGCGTAAAGGTCTTGAACGGCACCCCCTTCGCGGGTCTGGCTGGAGTTACTGGCGATTATCTTACCAGCCTGGGTGTTAATGTCGTCGCGGTGGGTGATGCCGATGGCACCGGATATGACTATACCAGTGTCTACGACTATCGTGGGAAGCCCTATGCCTTGAGCTATTTCAAGGAATTGCTTGGCTTGAACACCTTCCGCATCCATGGGCGTTATGACCAGGAAAGCGATGTCGATGTGACCATTATCCTGGGCGCTGATTGGGCAAATAATAACCCTATGCCTTAGTTATTGATCTCATCGGTTTGCACCAGTTTCCGTTGGGGACTGTATTTTAAAATCCATATGTACCAGTATGCCAGACCACCCAAACGAAACAAGAAACAGCGCCCCAAACACTTGCTCTTTTGGGTGTTGGCTGGCGCACTGGTTGTGACTGGTCTGTTTACCTTCTATCTGCTTTTTTCAACGCTGATTGATATGGCCCCCTTCTTTCATAGGGAGAATAAGCCCGATGAGCCGGAGGTTGCTGAGGTTATTCCACAGGATGAGATCGAGCCAGAAATCGAACGAGAGTTTGAAGATCTCAATGCTCCCTTGCAAAGCAAAAATGGCCCGCGTCCGCAAAGTTGGGATGGGAAAAGCCGTCTCAATATTTTGATACTGGGCGTAGATGACCGGGTTGATGAAACCAATGATGGCCCACCTCGTACGGATACTATGATCTTACTGACCATCGACCCGCAGAGCGAGACGGCTGGCATGTTGTCGTTACCGCGTGACCTGTGGTTGGAGATACCCGAACAGGGGGGTGATCATTACAAAATTAATCAGGCTTATATGTTGGGAGAAGCCCAGAACCTCCCTGGAGGTGGCGCCGGTTTGGCAATGCAAACCGTCGAGCTATTCCTGGATATCAGCATTCCGTATTATGCTCAGGTTAATTTTCATACCTTTGTCCAATTGGTAGATGAAGTTAATGGTGTCAAGATTAACGTTCCCGAAAAAATCATGGTTGATTTGAGACATGGGAATGTCAAACATCTTCAACCTGGAGTTCAAACCTTGCCGGGAGATATCGCCCTGGCCTATGTGCGGGCGCGAAATACACCGGGGGGAGACTTCGACCGGGCTCAACGACAGCAACAAGTTTTACGAGGCCTGCTTGCCAGGATGGCAGATTTCGATATGATCCCGAGATTGATCAAACGAGCACCGATTATCTACCAGGAAATTAAGGGAGGGGTGAATACGAATTTAACCCCAGGGCAAATTTTTAAACTCTCTCAACTGGTGTACAGCGTCCCCAGCGAGAATATTACCTCCCTGGCCATCAACCAGACCCATGCCACAGCGGGATTTTCCTGGAATGGAATGTATATCCTGACACCCATCCCGGAACAGATTGCTCAACTTAAATATCAACTCTTTTCTACAGAGCCCTCACCGGTTGCAGCCATCCCAACGGAAACAGTTTTCAACACTCACACGGATGAGCCGGAGCAAACAGCTGTAGAGACGGGCGCTCAAGAAAACCAGGAATCTTCAACCGAGGAAGTAGCCACTCAAGAACTACAGCCAGTGATGGATGCTCCATCAGAAGAAGCCACCATCGGAATTCACAATGGCACCAACCAATCAGGATTGGCCAGTGAAACTGCCGCATATTTCGAGATCAACCACCTCGAAGTCACTATAATTGACAACGCCGATTCGCAATATATCAATACCACGATCATCGATTACAGCGGCAAACCGAATACCCTGACGGCCCTGATCAAGCTGCTCGACTTGCCGACGCTCAAACTCTACAATCAGTTCAATCCGGAGAGTGAGTACGATATTCTGGTCATCCTGGGGAACGATTGGGCCAACGATAACCCTCTGCCGTAATCCTAAAAAACTATAAATAGATCGTAAAAACCGTCACGAAAAGGCCTGTTTCGGGTTTGATTTCCTAATCATCAGGCAAGAAGCGTCACTTTTTCGTGTATAATCC
>JABHWQ010000487.1 GCA_018657655.1 Chloroflexota bacterium
CTTGTGTTTGGTGATCTCTTTAGCTAATTCCCAAAACCGTCGACCTTGCCGCAATCCCTCGATGTAAGCGATTATCACCCTGGTATCCGGATCTTGGCCATAGTATTCCAGAAAATCCTCCAGAACCAGATCAGCCTCATTGCCACTGCTGATGAACTTGCTGAAGGAAAGCCCCATTTCCAATCCTCTGCGGATCACATTAATGCCGAAATTGCCGCTTTGAGAAATGAGACCAATGTTTCCTTTATCGACCCCGGTGATCCAGGGAGTAGTGTAGAAATTCGAATGTGTGCTCAGGTGTCCCATGGAGTTTGGCCCCACAAGACGCATCCCGTTTTGGGCTGCCAAATCAACCAGATTCTGTTCGATTGCCTTTCCCTCTGCACCTGATTCACCAAATCCAGCGGTGATGACCTCAGCCACTTTTACGCCTTTTTCAACGCATTCATGAACAGCTTGCGGAACGTATTGTGAGGGAACCGTGATCACGGCCAATTCAACCGGGTCCGGTATATCAGTAATGCGATCGTAGGCACGCACACCTATCACTTGCTTTGCACCTTTGTTTACCGGATACACATCCCTACCTTCACCGGAAGCCAGAACTCGATTGAAGATGTTGAATCCCCATTTGCCCGAAGTATTGGATGCGCCGATAACCGCAACAGACCGCGGATTAAATATACACTCAAATTGTTCGATGGAAATCATAATCAAACTCTAATCATTGTTGTGCAGTGAGAGAACAGAGACCACGACCCGGCTTATTGGTCTGCCTTTGATAGTTGGGGAAGGTAGCTGCTAACCCACCAACACTGCGGACTCTGCGTTCTCAACGATGACTATCATTCCAATACTGCCTTGATTTTGAAGAATCCATTTTCCGTTCTAGGAGCATTTTCCAGTATCTTGTTTTGAGGCAAGGAAGGTGTGATTTCATCAGCACTGGTAACATTTCTCATTCCAGTAACCTGGGATGTAGGTTGAATATCAGTGGTATCTACTTCTTGAAGGACTGCAAAGTTTTCCAGGATATCGGAAAGTTGTCCCCTGAATTTTTCCGTCTCTTCTTCGCTGAGGCCCAAACGGGCAAGGATAGCGATATGTTTTACTTTCTCATGACTTAGTTTCAATATCTCACCTCATTCGACGATGATCATGGAACGAGTGTTATTTTGTGAACATGCTCTCACCATGAGCCGACAGAAGGGTGTCAGTGAGATCAGGTTCATGTATCGACAAGCTAAGCCGGAACGGACCGCAAATAAGGTTTGAGCTCTAGTACCTGTAATGATCCGATTTGTACGGTCCCTCAACCGGATAGCCGGTATATTCAGCCTGGGCCTGGGTCATCGGGGTGATCTTGCCCCCAATGGCCTCTACGTGAAGTCTTGCCACCTCTTCATCCAATTCCTTGGGAAGAACATAGACACCTACTTCATGCTTATTCTTCCACAGAGCAAGCTGGGCCAGCACTTGATTCGAAAATGAGCATGACATGACAAAAGACGGATGGCCAGTAGCGCAACCTAGGTTGACCAGTCTCCCCTCAGCGAGCATATAAATCTGCTTGCCATCCTCAAAAGTGTAGCGGTCGACCTGAGGTTTGATTTCATCTTTCTTGATACCAGGCCAGCTGTTCAACTTGGACACCTGGATTTCACTATCAAAATGGCCGATATTACACACGATTGTCTGGTCCCGCATCAAGGACATTTGTTTGGCGGTAATCACATCCACATTGCCTGTAGTGGTGACGAATATATTCCCTTCTGAAAGAGCATCTTCTACGGTAGTGACTTCGTATCCCTCCATGAGCGCCTGAAGGGCACAAATAGGATCGATTTCGGTTATCAATACACGGGCGCCAAAACCACGCATAGATTGGGCGCATCCCTTACCCACATCCCCATAGCCGCAGATCACTACATTTTTCCCGGCTACCATCACGTCTGTGGCTCGTTTTATTCCATCAGCAAGAGATTCACGGCATCCATAAAGGTTATCAAATTTGGATTTTGTAACTGAGTCGTTTACGTTGAAAGCAGGAGTCAGCAGCTCTTTGCGATCCATCATCTGGTAGAGTCGATGTACTCCGGTGGTTGTCTCTTCGGAAACGCCCCGCCACTCGTTTATCCATTCATGAAAAATGCCTTTCCTCTCAGCGAGTACCCGTTTGAGGCAGAGGTAGAGCTGTTCCTCGTCTTCCGAGTCGGCTTTCTTATCGAGAATCGATGGATCATCTTCGGCTTTGTAACCCAGGTGCATCATAAGCGTAGCATCGCCGCCATCATCTACAATAAGTTGGGGACCTTTACCGTTCGGAAAGGACAGTGATTGATAGCAACATTCCCAATATTCGGCAAGTGTTTCACCTTTCCATGCGAATACCGGAGTGTTTGCTTTGGCGATAGCCGAAGCAGCGTGATCCTGAGTTGAAAAGATATTGCAGGATGACCAACGAACATCTGCCCCAAGTTCCTGCAATGTCTCGATGAGTACGGCGGTTTGAATGGTCATGTGCAGAGACCCGGAGATTC
>JABHWQ010000477.1 GCA_018657655.1 Chloroflexota bacterium
ATCGGACAAACCTGTTTATCTCTTCATTCACGAAAGTACCGTTGAAATAAAGGATGCATCTATCTTGTGGGGCAAGGGCGCGGTCGAAACCCGAGAAACTCTCAAAGAGGAACTGGGCAAATCGGTTCGGGTGGTAACCATCGGGCCTGCCGGGGAGAATGAAGTCGTCACTGCAAATCTGCTAGCCGATAATGATGCCAGCGGATCATCCGGGTTGGGTGCGGTTATGGGATCGAAAAAACTCAAGGCCATCGTGGTCAAAGGCATCAAAAAAGGTGTGAACGTTGCCCAGCCGGAGAAACTCCGGGAACTTACTGATTACTTTCGCAGTTTGCAAACCGGCTCATTCAGGGCTTGGGGAACTGATTTTGTAGCCTCCGGTCCCAGTACAAAAAAGGATCCTTGCTATGGCTGCGCCGCCGACTGCATTCGAGTGAAACATACCGCTGAAGATGGACAGAGCGGCAAGTCCATGTGCCAATCCGCGATGTTCTATTTGCAGTGGTCATGGCGATATTACGGGGAGCAGAACGAGGTTCCATTCCATGCCAATCGAATCTGCGATGATTACGGGCTTGATAGCTGGGCACTGGAGGCGATGCTTGGCTGGCTCAACCGGTGCTATAAAGCTGGGCTGATAACGGAGGAGAGTAGCGGTATTCCTTTTTCGAAGATCGGCAGCCTGGAGTTTATCAAGACATTGGTGAAAATGATTGCGTTGCGCGAAGGATTCGGAGATGTGCTGGCTCAGGGGTTGGATCGTGCAGTGAAAGAGGTCGGGGGCGAAGCGCCGAAGTTTATCCGCCATACCGATCCCTACGATCCAAGATTGTACATCACCACTGCTCTGCTTTGGGCCATGGAACCGAGGGAACCTATCCAGCAGCTCCACGAGGTAGGGCTGACAGTGGCTCAGTGGGTCAACTGGGCCAAAAAGGGTGAGGATGCTTATGTTTCCACCGAGGTGGTCCGTGGCATCGCCCGAAGGTTCTGGGGAGGCGAAGCCGCAGCCGACTTTTCCACTATTGAAGGCAAAGCGCTAGCGGCGAAACTGATCCAGGATCGGCAGTATGCCAAAGAATCGCTCATTGTGTGCGATTGGGTATATCCGATATTGACCATCAAACATACAGAAGATCACGTTGGTGATCCCTCGCTGGAAAGCAAAATACTCTCTGCTGTCATCGGAAATGAAATCAGTGAAGAGACGCTTTATGAAATAGGCGCCAGGATTTTTAATTTGCAGCGTGCCATTCTGTTACGAGAAGGTCACAATGCCAGACAAGATGACAAGCTCCCGGATGAATGGCATGAAACCCCGCTTAAATTTGGGGTGATGGATCCTGATTGTCTGGTGCCCGGTAAGGGTGGTGAGATAATGTCTCGGATCGGCTCGCAGGTGGAGCGGCAGGAATTTGAGCAGATGAAGGACGAATACTATCGAATCAGAGGCTGGGATGAACGTACCGGGCTTCAAACCAGAGAGAGCCTTGAAAAACTCGAGTTGAAAGAGGTCGCGGATGATTTGGGAAAGAGAGGGCTTCTTTCGCAATGAGGAACGTTTGAGATGGGATTGGATAAGTTCTCGTTGGAAGGCAAAGTGGCTATTATTACCGGTTCGGGGAGGGGGATTGGTAAGGGAATCGCTTTGGCATTCGCCGAGGCGGGCGCAGATGTGGTTTGTTGTGATTTGACTGTCAGTGATGTAGAGGCTGCTGCGAAAGAAGTCCAGGCGCAAGGTCGCCGATCGCTCGCTATACGTTGT
Organism: Chloroflexota bacterium; assembly: GCA_018657655.1. Taxonomy (GTDB): domain Bacteria; phylum Chloroflexota; class Dehalococcoidia; order SZUA-161; family SpSt-899; genus JABMQN01. Next base: position 1,766 of record JABHWQ010000477.1, read on the forward strand.
GATGTCACCGATGAAGGACAGGTGCTAACACTGATCGATCAGACTTTGCGCGAGTTTGGCCGGATCGATATTCTGGTGAACAACGTCGGGGGGACAACTTTTGGTCCCATGATACGAATGAGCCGGCGAGATTTTGAAGATGTGCTGGCGCTGAATCTGACGAGTACCTTCATGTGCAGCCAGTCGGCAGCCAAAATAATGCTGGAACAGAAATCAGGTTCTATTATCAACATTTCGACCCGGGACTCTATCCAGCCATGCATTGGACGGATCGCTTACGGAGCGGCTAAGGCCGGAGTGAATTCGTTCACCAAAACCCTCGCATGGGAATTGTCTCCCTACATTCGGGTAAACGGTATCCTTGTAGGTGGTGTTTC
>JABHWQ010000540.1 GCA_018657655.1 Chloroflexota bacterium
CAGAACAGGATCGATTCGGCCCTGCCGATATCGCTATCGGTGTGCCGGATGGCAGTGTCACTCCATTCCTGGAAGCGGATCTGGATGATAAAGGATTGACTCCTTTCGATCCCTCAGGGAAAGCTATCAAAGAGCACCCAATATATCTGCTTCTTGATACTTATCGAACATTGCTTAACGAGGGCTCATATGCAGCTCTCGGAGCGTTTTTGAGAAATGCTGATATCCTTGATTTCCTGCAGAATGAATTCTCCATGCTACCACTTCAATTACTGGAGGAATTTGACGAATTCCAAAACCGTCATTTGCCTATGGGCTGGGAAGACATTGGAGATCGATTGGCCCAGTCACAGGAAAGGGATCAGTTCGGACACATCGAGAAAGCCACCGGCTTTGTGAAAGAACAAATAGACAACTTTCAAAACAAAGACCTTGACAGCACAGTACGCTTGCTACTGCAAACCGTATATCAGTTCAGAATGGTCAATCCTCAAAACCCTGATGACAAGGAATTTATTGCCGTGGCACAAGCAATCGATAACTCACTGCAGGAACTCGCCAGCGAATCAATCAACAATCTTGAAATCGAGAAAGCACACGCTTTCGATCTTCTTCTGCGGAGGCTCGCTGGGCAGAGGTGCTACGTAGAGTACGAGGAAACTGAGATAGATCTGGAGGGCTGGCTCGAACTATCCTGGAACAATGCTCCCATACTCATCGTAACCTGCATGAATGATGGGCAAGTCCCGGAAAGTCATTTAGATGATATCTTCTTACCCGATTCACTCCGCACTCTGTTAAACCTGCGGCATGATAGCGATCGTCTGGCCACCGATGCCTTTTTGATGCGCACGCTCATTGAGTCCCGCAACACAACCGGCCGAGCCTGTTTTATTGCCGGGAAAACGAGCTCAACTGGAGACCCTCTGAAGCCATCACGACTGCTTTTCCACTGCAGCGACGAGGAACTACCCGAGCGGGCAAAACGGCTTTTCGGTGATCCCCAGGAAAAACTTGATAACCACCCCGCAACGATTGGCTTTCCGCTTCAGGTGACGCCACCAGCCGATATCATGCCTGAATATCTGGAGATAAGAAAACTTCCGGTCACTGCATTCAAAGACTACCTTGCATGCCCGTTTCGATTTTATTTGAAGCACGTACTGGGAATGGAAGGTCTCGATGACCAAAAAACCGAGATGGATTCTTTGGATTTTGGGGCGCTGATCCACGAAGTGCTGCAAGAAATGGCAGAAAATTCTGAGATTAGCAAAAGTGAAAATGAACAAGAAATAAGTCAATTCCTCCACGCTCAGGCAAAAAGATGGGTAAAGGAACGATTCGGGGAAACACCTCCGCTTCCGGTGCAGATTCAACTCGATTCAGCCAAACAAAGGCTATCCGCAGCAGCTCGTGTGCAAACGCAGCTAGTTCGCGAAGGATGGCAAATCAAACGATATGAGATGAAAGTCAGCACCCAGCTTAATGGAATGGACATCAGTGGCAGGATCGACCGCATTGACCAGCATCGCGAGACTGGCCGACTTCGGATTCTCGATTACAAGACTTCCGATAGAGCTACAATGCCTCAAGCTGCACACATGGGTTCTGCCTCTCCCGATGCACCAGACTACGTGAAGTTTTTCATCAATGGCAAAGAGAAAAGCTGGATCGATCTCCAATTGCCACTCTACCGGATATTATTGCCGGAAGAGGAATTCGGAAGTCAAATCGAGTTAGGTTACTTCAATTTACCCAAAGCTATTGGTGATACCGGCATAACTATCTGGGAAGAAATGGGTATCGATCATTTGGACTCTGCCAGACACTGTGCAGAGAACGTAATTGAGGGTATCCGAAATCTTCGATTCTGGCCGCCAGCAGCAAGAGTCAAATACGATGATTTCGAGAACCTGTTCCCTGCCGAGATCTCCGATTGTATTGACGAACAACCTTTTGAAGCATTTATGAAAAGGCCCAAGTAAGGGCACAGCATACTGTGCCCCTGCATATAAACGAACAAATGAAAACAAATAATATCAGCCATCAGGCAATAACGGCCTCTGCCGGATCGGGCAAGACATTCCAGCTTGCCCACCGCTATATTCGGCTTATGGCCAACGGGGTAAAACCGGACCGAATCATTGCCCTGACGTTTTCCCGAAAAGCAGCAGGGGAGATTTTCGATTCCATTGTCAAATACTTGCGTGAGGCTGCGAGTTCTCCGGAGCAAGCCCGTAAAACCGCAGATATGATCGGGAAACCTCAATTCAGCCAAGGCGATTTTCTTCACCTGCTACGAGCACTTCTCGATAGCCTGCACCGCCTGCACGTTGGTACGCTGGATAGTTTCACCATCGGCATAATCCGAGCTTTTCCGATGGAATTGGGGATATCGACAGGTTTTCAGGTAATGGATAGCGATGGCGCTCAAGCCAAGACGGCTCGTCAGGAAGTATTGGAACGTATCTTTAACAACCGCTTCGTAAACCGTGGCTCCCAACGTGAATTTCTGGAAGCCTTCAAACAGGCAACCTATGGGCAGGAAGAGAAGAGCCTCGATCGCAGCTTGGACACATTCATCAGCGAGTATCGGAGCTACTACCAAATCCTGCCTACACAGGATGTCTGGGGCACACAGGAATACATCTGGCCAATTGGATCAATGTGGCTGGGAGAGGTCGGCGATATAGTGGCTATAGCGGATAGACTGGAGACCCTGCTGCAACAGGATCAACTGCCTGAGAATATGATGACCCGCTGGAGTACATTTTTGGATGCGATCCGAACCTTTGGAGCCAACTCACCTTGGACACGCGATATCGAATATCTCGCCCAAAAACTTTTTGAGAACGCAGATTCTCTCCACCAGGGCAACGCTACTATAAGAATAGACAGGGCAAAATGTGTGCTCTCTGCGGAAGCAAGTAATCTGGCCCTGGCACTCCTGATTCATGTTATGAAAACCGAACTCAGCGGCGCCCTTCAGAAAACCCGGGGCATTTATCGAGTCCTCGATCAGTATGAAAAATTTTACGAAGAAATGATACGCCGTCGAGGGAAGCTCACTTTTTCCGATGCCCAATACCTGCTAACACCGGCCAATAGCGATAGCGGTGGAGCCTTGATCAGCCGACTGCCCGATGTAGATTCTCGGCTTTATATCGATTACCGGCTTGATTGCAAACTGGATCACTGGCTGCTGGACGAATTTCAGGACACCAGCGATCTGCAATGGGAAGTGCTTCGCAATCTTGCCGATGAGATACTACAGGATAGTAGCGGACAGCGCAGTTTTTTTTACGTCGGCGATGTAAAGCAAGCCATTTATGGCTGGCGAGGCGGCAATGCTCGACTCTTCGGAAAGATACTGGAACGGTATGGGGATCAGATCGAACAGTACCCGATGAATACTTCATTCCGATCATGCCAGCCAATCATCGATACAGTCAATGGCGCTTTCACAAATCTTCCCTCCGAGCTGCCGTCAGGCACGATCGCTGAATGGGCGCAAACGTGGCAAGAGCACCGATGTCAGGAAGGTTTTGTGCCTCAACATGGGTATGCTGCAATCTTGGAGCCCCCCTGTCACAATGGCGAAATCAAGCCATCAGATGAGGACCGATACCGGGTAGTGGGCCATCTGCTCAAAGAAATCGATCCTCTCAACCACGGCCTCTCCACAGCCATTCTGGTAAGAAGCAACGAGAATGGGAAGAGAGTCGTCAATCTATTGCGCCAGGAATGTCCCGGTATGAAGATCGTCCATGAAGGGAGAGCCTCGATCAAAGACAATCCGGTTGTATCGCTGCTCCTCTCATTGGTGAAGTTCGCAGCCCATCCGGGAGATATGTTTGCCTGGCGGCATTTGGAGATGAGTCCTCTTTGGGAGTATTTCGTAAAGAAAGGCTTGGATCGTAATACGTTATCAGCGGAACTGTTACGAGAAATACAACAAGGCGGATTTAAAGCTCTCATCCGCACCTGGGGGAG
>JABHWQ010000401.1 GCA_018657655.1 Chloroflexota bacterium
CATGCGGCTCCGCCGATCCTTGCCGGTCGATCCAAGGGGAAATCGAGATCATTTTCCACGAGCCATTTGAGAAGAGTATTGGCCTCATATACCGGCGTAATACCGAGACTGAATATATAGCCTCCTCCCAATTCATCCAGGTCGATATTGGCAGTGGCTGCAAACATTGCGAATCCGTGCTCATTTGCTTTGTCTTTAAGAGTCTCAACGGCTGGCGGCACAGGAGTCCAAATAAGTCTGCTCCTTGCTCTTTGAGCCATACGTAACCGGCTACGTATGTTGAAGGATTCCACTGTCCATCAAATGTGACGATTTCCAACTCGACAACTGGGATGAGATCCTCCTCATTAATAGTATTCGACAAAATCCTTCAGATCCATATCAATTACGCTCAGAGCGCTCGATGATACTCCGGTTTCATCGGTGAGGATATCAATGGTGAGTGTTACTATATCTGTTGCAAGTACAACTGTCGGTTGAGGAGGTGTGAATTCTGCATTTTCATCCTCTAAACCTCATTCTCAGTATCATTTGTTCGATTGGCCAAATACTACACAACTGCTGTTAGGTTGGTCAAGGGAGTTTGAGAGGGTTTGTAAACCTCCCCCCTAGAATAGGACCATGGAAAAGTGGAGTTCTCAGACAAAATGAAGAAGCGAAAGGAGAACTCCAGGTATGAAACGATCAAGGTTCAGCGAACACCGGATTGTATGTATCCTGAAGAAAGTGGAAGGTGGACACACGGTCAAGGAGCTGTGTCGGGAGTGAGGGTTAGTGCTTTCTTGGCCACAGCAGGCGTCATCACCTCTACGTTCAACAAAAAAGTTGATCCCATCGAAAGGCAGGGGTCCGCCAAACACTAGCACGGCGTGCTGAACACAGATAGAGACCTTTGGTGAGGGACTATTTATTGTGTGAGAAATACCTTCTTCTCGCTATGCTTTGCGCCGAACTTTGAGTACCGCAATCTTGGTGGCATGGTTGAACGGTGCCGGATCAACCGGCAGGTTTCTAACGCGTATCTGTGTATATCCGGTGAAATCTTCCGGGACCGGAATCAACTCCTCAATCTCCAAGTATCCATCGGCACACAGCGATTGCAATGTCTCAATATAGGCGTTTCCACTTAGGAAGAGCGCATTATTGATGGCAACCAGATACCCGCCATCATTGATCAACGGACGGACTTTGTTGATCAGGCGCATGCTGTTGTTGGCCAGATCAACGATCCCTTTCCTGGTGGCTGCAAAAAAGGGGGGATCAATAAAGACACAGTCGAAGCGTTTTTCAGCCCGTTTCAAACGATTGATATGCGGCCAGAAATCTCCGGTTTGAAAATCTCCCCTTGTGATAGGGAAACCATTGAGGCTGTAGGATGCTTTGGCAACGTTGAGGAATGCACGATTTCGGTCCAGATGCACCACTCGCGCCGCACCACCTGCCCGTGCCGCCACGCCCAGACTCCCCGTATAGGCAAATGTATTCAGCACGGTTTTACCGTTGAGATGTTCCAGCGCCCACTTACGAAGATTGCGTGTATCCAGGTAGAGGCTGGCATCACGATTCATGAGCAGGTCGATAGCATACCATACTCCATATTCCAACACCCGCCGATCAGCGATTGATCCGTACAATATCCTTCCCCGTCTGTCACTCACAGTCGATCCGTTGCGTGTTTTGAGAATCACTGCTTGGACCCAGGGAAGACAGATTCGGATAAACTTTTGGGCGTCTTGAATTTCCGAATCACCTTCCCCCGGGGGATCAGCGTAATTGTGTAACACTATCGTCCTTGCATACAGATCAACAACGAGGGAGGGATGCCCCTCAGTGAAGCCATTAAACAAGCGGAGGGCCGTCTGATTTTGAACATCGAACAAGGCTTCACGTGTAGTAATGGCCCTTTCAAGTAGATTCGCTATCGGCTCATGTGGCATGGAATCGGATGTTGATATGTTCATACGGAACCGTTACCCAGACTTCTTTTCATGGGATAGTATGAAAGTTTAACACCGCAATAAAAATGTGGGAGATGCATTGGGCTATTAGGCCAGATGTTTCCAGGCTGCCCCTGGCGGGGACTACAGATTGGTTGCCTAACCGTTTTCGATGACTATTCCCTTGACCCGTCCGACTTGACCACTTTCCAGGCGAACTTTAATGCCGTGGGGGTGTGCAGAAGATTTCGTCAGGATATCCTTGACAATACCTTCGGTCAGTTTCCCGGATTGCTGATCCTTCTTTAGTACGACTGAAACCTGTAAGCCAGACTTAATGGTAATACGATTGATACCGTTCATAATAACAATTTCACCTTCTTTTCACTATTCTATAATGTCACATGCGAGTCAAACCCAAGAAGACGGTTAATACTATCCCCACAGTTTTGGGAAGGAAACGCCCATCGTCTATGGCGATTGATCAGAGGGTCAATTGCATTTGAGTCATCTGTTCTACTGGGGATTATTGATCGGGGGACTCCCTGTTTTCCTCGTTTTTTTCTCCTGTCGTTTCTCTTTCAGTGATTTTTGCGGCTGCTTCTTGACCTCTTTCTTCACCTCACGTGACTTGCCCATATAGATGCCCCCTATTCTGTACTATCAGATGACATTTGGGTTTATTCAATTGCTCAGGACGTGACCATCAAATAGAATGCAATATCCACTAACAACAATAGCGTGAGTTCGCCTACTAATGCAAGTCCCGGTTAGACTACCCATAGACAAGCCAAACAATAGATACCCCCGGGTTTACCCCGGGGGGGGACTATCTCAAAACGCATCTTTACCCCTATGCAAACAAAAAGTCCTGAATGTGAATTTCATACTATCGAGCATAACAGGGCTCAGATGCCAATCATACCCCTACTATTCGTGTTCGCCCCCAACTCTCCGCGTAACTCAGCACATCCATCGTGACTGCACCCACTGGGCGAGTCTTTTGAATCTGACTTCACGGATTCAGGAATTAGCCAAGGTTAATTTTGGCAAATAGATGGTAAATAATAAGCGATTAAGTGATACGGGGGTATCGTGAAACGATGATCATATTGATCGTGAACCACGCTTATCCAGAGTATACATGGAGTACAACACGATTGATAAAGAATGAGGTTACCAACGCAAAAAAGCAAGTCAGCTGGCTTAGCAGAAACAAATCATTAGCGGTATGAACTAAAATGGGAACAAATCCAAAGTTATTGAGATAGGCCATAAATCCACCGATTGCAAGCGCAATGGCCAGCCAGTCACTTATGAATATCCATCTACTTCTTTTTTCAGCAAAGCTAATTCCTAATCGAAATAGAATTACAGACATAATTGCGACTATCCCCATTGCACAAAGTATTGCACCTTCAAATCCCAGAAACATGGCAACGGGATTTGCTTCAACAAATTGCCCGTCGTTTAGAAAGATGGTGGCGATGACCGCAGATACCCAGTCTAGCACCATAGCCGTTATGGGAAAAGCGTAGAGGACTTCGCGTTTATTCAGTACTGTCAGCATATTCTTTCATGCATTGCATATGTTTCAGCGAGATAATTACTGACTAACTCTAGCAGATGAAAGTAACAGAATGAGTGTATGGTTGGCAAAAACTTGGTAAAGACCCGTTAAAAATTGCATTGAATATTTGGGGTAATCGGGAGATCCCACCCTGTGAAGTGAATCAAACTTGGGCGATGTACATAACACTTTTTAGGGGCTGACTCCCAGTTAATCTTGGGGGCTTGCCGGGTATCTTTTCCCGACCAGTTTGTTGATAATTTAGATTGCCTGAGAAATCACGTAAAATTTCTTTTTAGATATCTCTGTAGCACACAAACAAAGGAGGATCGCAGAAGTCACTACCATATTCTAGTGAAGCGATTATTGCTAACTCCGAAAAGGCAAACCCGCCGAAAGGCGTTGACGCAAAACCACGGGTCTGGGGCCGATTAGGGCCATGATCGCCGGGCCGCCGAAGAGTTCTACCGTTCTTTCATATCCAACGGTTGGTAGATTTGTGTCAAAAGGATGCTTTTTCGGCATCCATTTTTGTTTTTATGAAACAGAAGGGTCAATGTACGAAACGTATGCGAAGAGTTGTTGATGGCCATATTTGCTATGGAACCTCAACAGCATGCAAAATTGCCGGTATTAAGCAAGTCACTCATTTCCGCCTGATTAGAGCAGGTTTACTTCAAAAAGTAACCCTGAAAGATAGGGATGGATGGAGGCTATTCTCAATGTCGGATATTGAAAAGGTAAGAAGCCAAACAGATGGAATATGTCCGAAACTTGACAGTTCAACTAAGGAACCTCTGATCAACCCCCTGTATCCCCCAGTCTTGGGGGGCTTTTATACCTGGGGGACACCCCAGACCCCCGAAGTCACCACTTATTCCGAGGTTCCTTAGGTAGTAAAGAGTAGCAATACCCCAGGAGAAGGGCATGGATACACATCAGAAAATACTGGTTGTTGATGACGAAAAACTAATTCTGAAATTTCTAAGGGCAAACCTGGAAACACGTGGATTTGAAGTAATTACCGCTGAGGACGGTGAAACCGGGCTCAGACTTGTGGGTGAAGTATCACCAGACCTCGTGATCCTCGACATTATGATGCCCAAAATGAACGGTATTGAAGCATGCCAGCGAATCCGTGAGCAATCTGATGTACCTATAATAATGCTGTCTGCAAGGGGAACGTCAGAGGACAAAATAGATTTACTGAATCTCGGGGCCGACGATTACATAACCAAACCTTTCATCTTGAAAGAACTGCTCGCTCGTGTAGATGCAATCCTGCGTCGGAATTAACCGAGTGAATGCATCATATAGACCATTAGGTCAACCTTTGATTAATCGCCACCGCTGTTTCACAGCACCGTTTCTTCTCTTGGGAAGGGCATTCTTGATTCCCACTAATCCACTCTCCAAGACTGAATTACAGTAACTACTGGTACAATTAAATCCCGCCTCCAAAGGCAATTATCTTCCTGCATACTTTCGCCCGCAACACCAAAAACAAGAGGTATCACAGATTATTTGCACGTGGGTAAGGGGTTGCATCGGCAATTTTCAAGGAGTATAATAATGACACTTCTCCCCCGGAGGTGAAGGTTGAAAGCAACAAAAACGATTGCATGGCTGCTATTTGCATACTGGGTTTTGATAGGCGTAATTAACATGGCATGTGTCGAGGGTATGTGCGCCAAGGGATCACTTGAGTTCCTGGGATATGCAGCGATCGGTGGACTTTGCTGTTTTCTGACGTTGAAGATCGGCGGACTGTTCGCCCATAGATCCCGGAAAGTTAAAGATAACAGGCAAACCACCCGGTGGTGGTCATGAAAAGAATCCTCGTTTTAGTCGGAATTGTAGGTGCAGCAATAGCGGTCTTCATGCGAAGGAAAAAATCGCATACTGATGCCAACGCTGAAGATAATTCCTCAGAATAGCCAACCCCGTAAACTGACGTCCCAATTCGTATTCCTCTTTTAGCACCACCACGCATCCACGCTACGCGATTTCCCTCTCAAGTCACTCATATCCTCACATGTATTGTCACCAATGATTTACCCAATATTTACCCCCTTTTAACCACCCTTCTACTTTCGTTGACTTGAACTTTTACCATTGTGTGATAGGGTGATAGTACTGGGCGTAAGGCCTGATTATGGGTTTCGGTATTCGGAGGTTCAGATGGCAAATGTACAACCTTGGATCATTAAGGATCTGGCTAGCGATGGCGGATTGAAATCGAGGAAGCTTTGGGCATTTATTGTCACTCTGGCAGCAGGTGTCCCTCTCGCATGGTTCAACAAGTTGAATGCAGGGGAAATCACAATGTTTCTTGGACTGTTTACGCTGTATTGTGTCGGAAACCTGGCTGCTAAACAAATAGTGACAGGACGCAATCTACGCAGATTGATGACCTCTACAAGTCAAGTGACCGAAGCTACGAGCCAAGCACCGACATCTACCGCAGAAGCAGCAACAAAAGAGGCG
>JABHWQ010000372.1 GCA_018657655.1 Chloroflexota bacterium
CATGACTGCTGCATGTGGAGATTTGCTAGGGCCCAGGCTCGCCTCCGCCGCATTGGGATTTATTACCCTGTTCTTTGGAATCGGGCAGGTTATTGGCCCCAGCGTTGCGGGAGCGATAGCTGATTCAGCCGATACTCACTCACCAGCTTTCATATTTGCTGCTGTGGTCGCGTTTTTGGGTGCTATTGGAGCTACGTGGCTTAGACCTATAACAAAACAAAACTGATATTAGGTTACCGAGCGCTTACATTTGTGCCCATCGGATAGCTTTGCTATACTCGACTAGTGCCGGAAGCTACTATCCCAGTCATCTTCACTACCGCTTTTTTTGTTGCCTTTTCCGGAGCCATGATGCCCGGCCCACTCTTGGCATATACCATCAGCGCCACCGCAAAACATGGTTTTTGGGCCGGGCCACTACTCATGCTAGGACATGCCATTCTGGAATTGGTGCTGATATTTGCTCTTGTGCTGGGCCTTAATCAGTTTCTGGAAGGAGACACCTTCACCAGCATCGTAGCATTTATCGGAGGGGTAGTACTCACAGTCATGGGCTTTGCAATGTTAAGGCAGGGATTCCGTGGAGTTCCCGTGCCTCTTGAAACGTCCAATGGTTTGGCTAAGAGCCAGAAAATGGTTGTTTCAGGAATTGTAATCAGCATGTCCAACCCGTACTGGTTCATCTGGTGGGCCACTATCGGAATGACCTATCTTCTATGGTCATTGGAGTTGGGAACCGCAGGCGTGGCCTCATTCTTTACGGGACATATTCTAGCTGACTTGAGCTGGTACGCACTTATCTCATTCATCATCGCCACAGGTAGAAAGGCGATAAACAAAACTGTATATTCATGGGTGTTGATTGTTTGTGGTTTAATCTTGGTAGGTCTGGGGATTTACTTCGTGATCTCCGGAATTACCTTTTTGATCGGTTGATTTCATACTGATTGCCAGATTCAAGTTGAGAAGAATGAACGTACTGTGATAAAATCCCATTGTAGGCATGCTCCTTTAGTTATGAGTGCTAGAGGTTAGGATTGCCTCATTGTTGTTAGATGGTCCGTTCAATCGAGATCACCACAGAAGAGATTTGAATGTCTAATAAATTTAAGATTTGCAAGGACGACTTCGAACCACGCATCGTTGGGTTTGTCTGCAATTGGGGTGCGTATAGCAGCTTGGAAATGGCCGGTGTCAATAAGCTAAAATATGCCCCAGACGTAAAACTCATTCGCTTAATGTGTTTGGGAAGGGTGCACACCGGACTGGTCCTAAAAGCATTTGAAATGGGCGCTGACGGAATATTGCTCCTGGGATGTCCTCCGGGTAGCTGCCACTACGAATTCGGAGTGGATCGAACCAAAGAGTCGGTTGCCCAGATGAAAAAAATGCTCAACCTATTGGGACTGGGTTCTAAGCGAGTACATCTGGTTGAGGTCCCTCCGGATGATGGTGAATTTGTTGCCAGGCGAATCAATGCATTCGTTAAACGAACAAAAGATTTGGGGCCAAGTCCCGTCAAGTATGCTCCATCGCAAATCGAAATGGTTGACCCATCAGCCAGTCTATTCTAAACTCCTGAAGTTAAACAAATGACAGAAATGAACAAAATGATCGCCACAACCAAAGCATACGCTTGCTTGGATTGCGGGAAATGTACGGCTGCTTGCCCCATCTCGCGATATGATTCAGGTTTTTCACCACGCATGCTGGTATATGATGCTATTCATGAGACCGATATTGAAATCGTCCATGATGATCGTTTGTGGCAATGCCTTACATGTGCGTCATGTGAGACGATCTGCACTTCCGGTGTGCGGTACGGTGAATTTATCAGGACGCTGCGTGGTGATGCGAGCGAGCAGGGTATTACCGGACAATGTACTCACGGGGGAGCTCTGCAATCCCTGATGCATATCATGGCTAGTGACGATTTAAAACAGAATCGGCTCGATTGGGTGCCAAAACAGCTGGAAACAGCTACGACTTCCGATACACTGTTTTTTGTTGGATGCGCCCCCTATTTTGACTCGTTTTTCTCCAATCTTGAAGTTAAGACCCGCAGAGCCGCACAGGGTTCTTTGGCTTTGCTAAATCGCATGGGAATTATTCCTGCTGTCTCGCCTGACGAACGCTGCTGCGGACACGATCTACTAAACAGCGGCGATATAGACGGTTTCAAAAAGCTAGCCAATCAGAATGTGAAGGAGATTTCCAAAACCGGGGCAAAGAGGGTTGTTACTTCTTGCCCTGAAGGGTACCATACTCTCAAAGTTGAATACCCTCGATATTTGGGGAATACAGGATTTGAAGTTGTTCATTTGACCGAGTTGGTTGCCGAAGCAGTTGCCAAGGGTGAGCTTAGCTTCAACAAAACCAAGAGAAAAGTCGCTTACCATGATCCGTGTAGGTTGGGGAGGATGTCCGGTATTTATGATGAGCCACGTGCTATACTTGACGCGATCCCTGGTCTGACTGTAGTGGAGATGAGTCATCATCGAGGTACCGCACTTTGCTGCGGCACTCAGTCATGGATAAACTGTGGCGCAATTAATAAGCAATTACAGGTCGATCTGTTGAAGGAGGCAAAAGCTACCGGAGCTGATGTCCTTCTCACAGCTTGCCCGAAATGTCAAATTCACTTGAAGTGCGCGATGCACGATGAGGTGCTCGGCCAGGATCTCAAAATCAAGATTCAAGATTTTGCCGGCTTTGTAGCTGGAGCCCTGGCCAGGTAGGAGGTTATGCCTATGAGTGAGGATGGGTTGAGAATTGGCGTGTTTGTCTGCGATTGCGGATTGAACATCGCCGGTACAGTAGATACAGAAGCAGTTAGACAATACGCTGAAAGCTTGCCCGATGTGGTAGCTGCGGTTGGCAACAGATACACCTGTGCTGATCCAGGGCAGGAAGAGATAAAGAGAAATATCCATGAGCATAACATCAACCGAGTTGTGGTTGCTTCCTGTTCACCTCGGCTTCATGAACCAACTTTCCGTCACTGTGTTGAAGAAACGGGACTGAACCAATACTTGATGGAGATGGCCAATATTCGTGAGCATTGTAGCTGGGTGCATTCAAACGATCATGCCGGCGCCACCCAAAAAGCTAGAGACACCGTCAGGATGGCAGTGGACCGATCACGTCATCTGCAAGCGCAGACAGAAGCAAAGGTTCCCGTTACCGATGCAGCACTCGTTATTGGCGGTGGCGTA
>JABHWQ010000358.1 GCA_018657655.1 Chloroflexota bacterium
CCAGGGATTCTGGGATGGAGTGAAGAACAGGAAACTGGTCTTCCAGCGATGCAAGGAATGCAGCACCTGGGTTCATCCCCAGAGACCTACCTGTCCCAAATGCAGGTCTCTGGAAAAAGAATGGGTTCCTTCCAGCGGAAAGGGGGCCGTTCATAGCTGGGTAGTCTACCGAGATGCGCCACACCCAGGGTTCATTGCGCCGCATGTAGTGGTTCGGGTGGAACTGGAGGAAGGCGTGCGAATCATCAGCAACGTGGCAGAGGTGGAATTGGATGGAATTTACATTGGAATGCCGGTGGAAGTAGTGTTCGAAAATGTGACCGAAGAACTCGCTCTTCCCAAATTCAAAAAGGCAGGTTAGATATGGACTTCTCACTCACTGAAGAACAGCAATTATTGAAAAACTCGGCGCGCGATTTTCTGAATACGGAATGTCCGAAATCTGTGGTGAGGGAGCTGGAAGCTAGCGAATCCGGCCATTCCCCGGAACTTTGGAGGAAGATGTCAGAGTTAGGGTGGATGGGGCTGCCACTGCCGGAGCAGTATGGCGGAGCAGAATTTAGCTTGTTGGACCTGGCGATTCTCTTTGAAGAGATAGGTCGTGCAGCCATGCCCAGTCCCATGTTTAATAATGTGGTTCAGGGAGCACTGCCTATTCTTGATTGGGGAACAGAGGCCCAAAAGAGTTCGCTCTTGCCCAAGGTGGCCAGCGGTGAAATGATCCTAACATTCGCGATGGCAGAACCTCAGGTAAATTACGATGCCAGATTTGTTGCCACCAAAGCTACACTTCAGGGTGATGGGTATTCGCTCTCCGGCACCAAGCTTTTTGTCTCTTATGCCCATATCTCGGACAAGATACTCACCGTAACCAGAACCAGTGGATCGCCTGGCGATGAAAAAGGATTGACCGTCTTTATCGTCGATGCCAAAGCATCTGGTGTTACCGTGACTCAGCTTGAAAACATTGCTGCCGACAAAATATCCGAGGTTGTGTTGGATGGAGTGTCAGTATCATCAAGCGATGTGCTGGGTAAGGTCGATGAGGGATTGGCAGTAGTTCAATCCATGCTGGCAAAGGCAGCTGCTATACGTTGTGCCGAAATGGTTGGCGGAGCACAGGTAGAGATCGAGATCACTGCCGACTATACCAAAACGAGACATCAATTCGATCGCCCTATTGGCACTTTTCAGGCTGTTCAACACAAGCTGGCTGATATGTTCATTGATGTTAATGGTGCACGCTGGGTTACCTATCAGGCGATATGGCGTCTAACTGAGGGACTGTCAGCGGAAAGGGAGTTGGCTATAGCCAAAGCCTTCACCGATATCGCTAGCCAACGGATAGCCCTTGGAGCTCAGCAATTGCATGCTGGCATCGGATTTGATAAGGACTACGACATTCATTTCTACTACCGTCGTCAGAAGGCCTTCGATCTCAGGCTGGGTACCACTGCTGTTCATTTGGCAACACTTGCGGATCAAATTTGAAGTTTTTCAGAACACCGGGTTTATCAATTCGCGTATCCCTCAACCATTAACGGTTGAGGGATACTTTTGTATGTTCGGTATATGCTCAAGTTAGTCAGCGTATTTCAACCTCTCCCTTAGAATCTGCTATAATTATCCGGGTCTTAAAATCTCTACCAATACGATAAATTGAGGAGGTACAAAGATGGATTTTGAATTACCCGAAGAATTACGAATGCTGCGCAATATGGTTCGCGAATTCGCCGATGAGAAAATCGCCCCCTTCGCAGATGAATGGGACGAAAAACACTATGTCCCTTATGAAGAAGTAATCAAACCCATGGGTGAACTGGGCCTGTTCGGCACGGTGCTTCCGGAAGAATACGGTGGCAATGACATGGGTTGGCTGGCCGCCATGATTATCACTGAAGAGATAGCCCGAGCCTCCAGCGCTCTCCGCGTACAGATCAATATGGAGACTCTGGGTTGCGCTTTCACTATCTTTCGGTATGGGTCCGACGAACTCAAACAAAAAGGCTATATCCAGAAACTTGTCTCCGCTGAATACATCGGCGGATTCGGTATCACCGAGCCGGAAGCCGGTTCTGACATGATGGCGATGAAGACTACTGCTGTTGATAAGGGTGATCACTGGCTACTCAATGGCTCCAAGACCTGGATTTCCAACGCCAGCATCGCTGATGTGCTTATTTGCTATGCTTACACGGACAGAGAGGCCAAGGGGAAGGGGCTTTCTGCTTTTATTATTGAGCCCAAAAACCATCCCGGTATTGCGACGAGTGACCTGGACAAGATGGGTACTCGTTCTACCCCTACGGGAGAGGTGTTCCTGGAAGACGCCAAGATTCCCAAGGAGAACATTTTAGGCAAGCCGGGTGACGGTACCAAGATCGTTTTTAGTTCTCTTAACCAGACCAGACTTTCGGCTGCGGCGGGTGGTATTGGTGTGGCCCAGGCGGCTTTGGATTCAGCTATTGCCTACTGTAAAGAGCGCAAGCAATTCGGCCAGTTTATCGGTGAGTATCAAATGAATCAGGATCTCATTGCACAGGTTGCCTGTGAGTTAGAGGCGGCGCGATATATGGTTTACAAAGCTGCGATACAGAAGGACCAGGGCAATTTGGGGAATACTTATGAGGTAGCTGTGGCCAAATATCTCTCCGGCGAAATCGCCATGAAAGCCGCTCGCACCGCTATGAAGATTCTGGGCGCTTATGGTTATTCCACTGAATATCCGGTAGCCCGATACTATCGCGATGCGCCTCTTTATGAGATTGTTGAAGGATCATCCAATACCTGCAAGCGTATTGTGGCTATGGATTTACTCGATATTAGAAAAGCAAACAGGTAGTTCAAACACAATTCCTCAAATCGAGATTGTAAAAGGCCCGCTCATTGCGGGCCTTTTTTATGCTTTGGGGGGTTCTCCTCACTTTCCAGCTTCAAGACGATGATTATTTTATATATCTTCTCGATGAGGCCGAATTGAAGGCAATTGCCTGTTTCAAAATTCCTGATGAATGTTTATGGGATTTTTATTCCAATTCATAGTACTAATGTACTATACTGTGTGTACTATGCTTCACTTAGCGTGTTAGGTGAAGTGCTGGATGCCCGGTTTTGAAGGGGTGTTGAGGTTGACAGCCTCACGAAAAGCAGAAATGATCGAGAAACGGACAGGTTGGGTGAAGATAGTTTGGTTTTTCCTCAAACCATATAAATACTATCTTCTTATCCTGTTGGGCCTCTGCTTGATCATTGGACTGCTGGAAACCCTACATATGGCATTGCTCTATCCCATTCTAAATGCCAGTTTGGAGAGTGGGGGGGTTGGAGACAACAATCTGTTTTTCAGGATTTTGAATGATGTAGCAGAAATCATTCCCGTTGATGATGTATTAGTATCAAGCTGTATTCTGTTCGTGATCCTCACTATTTTATATTCCGCTTCCCGACTACTCTACGCCAATCTCGCTCCTCGAGTTACGGCCAAAATTGTGAGAGAGTACGAACAAGAAGTATTTCGGAAATATACAACATCGGACTATCGATTCTTTATCGATAATAGACAGGGAGATCTTATATATAGGGGATCGCAAGCTCCTCAATTCATCGGCAATACAGTGATTGCCCTAGCCAGATCCGCAGTTGAGATCATCCTGGCAGTTTTTATATTGTTCTTGCTAGTTTCAATCTCATGGAAGGGTACCATTGCCGTAGTACTGGCTGGAGCAGGGTACTACTATTTCACGCGATACTTGAGTAGCCGAATCTCGTATGTAACAGGCAAGGGAATGCGCCGAGCAATTGAGAATGAGAATGTGATCATGAATGAATACATCACCGGCGTCAAGCAAATACGCGCAACTCAGTCTTCGACCGAGTGGAGAAATAGATTCAACAAGGCAGCCACATCTAGATGGAAAAACTGGAGCAAGAACCAGTTTTGGAGTCAGGTTCCTGCTCGACTCCTTGAGCTCTTGATGTTTGGAACAATAGCCGTAATAGTCATCATAATAAAGGTGCAATACCCAGATCAGTTCTTCTCCATGATCCCCATGTTCGGTACGTTTGCATTCGCCGTATTTAAGCTATTGCCAAAGCTATCGGCTACAGGAACTACGCTGATGAACGTGGCGAACTGGATCCCAAATCTCGAATCAGTTCAGGAACTTCTCTCGGACAAAACCTATAGTCAAATCAAAAGCGGTACCACGAAGCTAACAAGATTCAAAAACAGTATCGAGTTCAAGGATGTAAGCTTCACCCACATAGGAAGGGCATCTACTCTGAACAATATTTCAAGTGGAATCAAAAAAGACAATATAACCGCAATAGCGGGATCATCCGGTTCCGGGAAGTCCACCATTGTGGATTTATTATTGCGCCTATATGATGTGGATGAAGGGCAAATACTAATAGATGGCATTAACATCAAAGATTACGATATATCCACATTTCTGGCTCAGGTTGGATTTGTAGGGCAAGAGACCTTCATCTTTAATGCATCCATTCGTGACAATATAGCCTTTGGAGATGAGGCCTCTAATGATGAAATAATCGAGGCAGCTAGACTTGCAAATGCCCATGAATTCATCGAGCAGCTTCCGGAAGGATATGATACGATAGTAGGCGATCGAGGTTTGAGGCTTTCCGGCGGAGAAAAGCAGCGCATCGCTATTGCCAGAGCAATGGTGAGAAAGCCACAAATACTCATACTGGATGAAGCCACAAGTTCGCTGGATAACGTCTCCGAAGCAATTGTACAAAAGGCGATTGACCGAGTGTCTGAAAGCTGTACTACCCTAGTGATCGCCCATCGGTTGTCAACCATTCGGAACGCCGACATAATATACGTTCTTGATAATGGGAAGATCGTTGAGAGCGGTACTCATGAGGAATTGATCAGCCAAAAAGGGAAGTACTGTGAACTATACAATAGGGAGGAAGCATAAAGTCATGCATTTTTGTCCTAGTGTCCATTTTTCAAGAAATGCCAGGAAACCTTCATGAAAAGACTTTTCATCCACATAGGAACACACAAAACAGGCTCAACAGCTTTACAACAAACATTCTTAGCCAACAATCGGTTATTGAGCAAATACGACTATTGCTTCTTGTCACCCGATAAGACTCAGCATCGCAACGTCAAAGAGATAGCACGGGAAAATAGCAAGGAACTTAATAATGAAAAAAATCGGCTTTCCAAAATAATCCAGAAGCAATCAGCAACCAATATCATTCTCAGCAGCGAAGGATATTTTGGTAATTACATGAATGCTTACTCCGATATCAACCAGATAGCAAATAACCTCAGATTTGTAACCCAACCATATGAAGCCAGAATAATGGTGTTACAACACGTAAAAAGTTCAGACACTATCAGAAGGTTGAGCACCGCTGAGAAAGCATTTTCTCAAATATTGGAGAAACTAAGATTGAAAAATATAGTACGAAAATCTCTAATACGTCTAACGTCAACCATTGAAAGTCACTAACTTGCACTAGATTATATAATCTTTGTACATTCCTAAGTGAGGATACCATATGAGAGATTTCTATAAAGGCAAGCATATTCTGATCACTGGCGGTGCAGGATATATAGGCCAGTTATTAATAGAGCAACTGATTGAATTCAACCCTGCAGTCATCAGAATCCTTGATGTCCATGAAAATGGTCTCTTCAATTTGCGCCAAAAATATCAGGAAACAGCCGAGGACAAGGTCAGGTTCCTTCTGGGAGATATCCGCAATATAAACAGGTTACGCTATGCATTAAATGGTGTTGATATTGTTTTCCACACAGCAGCATATAAACATGTAGTTGAATGTGAATATAACCCGATAGATGCTGTGGAGACTAACATAAATGGTACCTCCAACGTTATTCAAGCTGCTCTAGAGAGCAATGTGGAAAGGGTCATTTTTACAAGTTCAGACAAAGCTGCAAACCCCTCAAACTCAATGGGAGCAACCAAGTTGCTTGCTGAAAAACTGATGATTGCTGCAAATGGTTACAGAGGTACGCATGGTACCATATTCGCCTGCTGTAGATTCGGGAATGTTGTACGTTCCAGCGGTTCAGTTGTCCCCTTATTCGAAGATCAAATAAAACAAGGTAAGAGCATAACTCTGACAGATCCCAATATGACTCGATTTCTAATATCAAATAGCAAGGCCATTGAGCTGGTTTTAAGATCAGCGATGCTGGCTCATGGAGGAGAAGTTTTCATTTTTAAGATGCCATCGATAAACATAGGTGATCTTGCGAATGTAATGATGGAAAAATACGGAACAGTCCCAAAAGAGATAATTGGTAAAAAAGCTGGCGAAAAAATGTATGAAGAGCTAATGACTGAAGAGGAGAAATCGAGAACGTTTGAAAACGAAGAAATGTATGTTATATCCCCTACAATAGCAGATAGCAAACATGTTAGTTATGAAGGATTTACCAAGGTAGCAGAAATCAATAATTCACGGGACGCAGATCGTATGAGCAAAGATGAAATACTGAGGTTAATCGAATGAATGTTCTTGTGACCGGAGGAGCAGGTTTCATTGGGCGATGGGTTGTTAAAAAACTCCTGTCAGAAAACGTTAATGTCTGGGTATTAGACAACCTTTCGAACGGCAGTGAACAGAATTTGGTGGAATTTGATCAAATTAACAACTATCAAGGACTCACCATTGGAGATATCTCGGACATTTCATGTGTTGAACGGGTATTCAAGACTCAGTTTGACGTATGCATCCATACAGCTGCGCAAATCAATGTTCAGGAAAGCCTAGACAATCCGCATAAGTCCTTCCGTGTCAACATGGTCGGCACCTACAATGTCCTCAGCTGTGCGCTAAAATCCAAGACCAAGGTTATACTCATCGGGACTTGCATGGTGTATGATATGGCCACATCAGATGGGATATCGGAACTCTCATCAGTTAAACCTGCATCACCTTACTCAGGTTCCAAATTGGCTGCTGAAGAACTGGCCCTCTCCTATTACTATGGATTTGGGCTCCCAGTCACTGTCTTGAGACCGTTCAATACCTATGGGCCTTTTCAGAAAACAAACATGGAAGGTGGCGTTGTTTCCATTTTTGTTCAGAACCATATCGCTGGGGAAAACCTAAAAGTGTTTGGTGATGGAACACAAACCAGAGATCTGCTTTACGTGGAGGATTGCGCTGAATTCATTGTTCGAGCAGCATTCTCTGAAAACTCTGCCGGAGAAGTGATCAACGCAGGAACCGGCAGAGATATCTCAATCAATGATCTTGCATTGCTAATTTGCAGGGACCTCAATAGAATAGAGCACGTCAAACACCACCATCCTCAAAGTGAGATTCAGAAACTATTAGGCAGCTTTTCCAAAGCACAAAAGCTTTTGGGATGGAAACCAAAAACTCCGCTAGAAGAAGGCATTGCCAAAACTGAGCAATGGATAAAAACAGATTACTCATAACTGGTGGCAGTGGGCTATTGGGAAGCAATATTGCCCGGTCAGCGATTCGTGAATTCGATGCCTACGCTACCTACAAGGATCATGAATCGCAGATTCCCGGATGTCATTTCTTACACATGGATATACTGGATCGAAAGGAGGTCTTTTCGACTATCAAATCGATCAGACCCAATCTGGTTATTCACACGGCAGGGCTAGTGAACGTCGACTATTGCGAGCAACACCCTAGTGAAGCTTGGGAAGCTAACGTAAATGGTACTGTCAACGTCGTAGAGGCATGCCGCGAAGTTGATGCCAAGATGATCTATATATCCACCAACGCCGTATTTGATGGGGCGCGAGGAATGTATTGCGAAGAGGACCGTCCTCACGTTCTAAGTGTATATGCTAAGACTAAACTGGAAGGTGAGATAAGAGTTCAACGTTGGTTACCTGAAAGTATAGTTGTTAGAACCGCCTTTTATGGTTGGAGCTTGCACAACAGGAACACTCTGGCTGAATGGGTTCTGAAAAATTTGAGACATGGGAAGACAATCAAGATGTTTACCGATGCCTTTTTTTCTCCGGTACTAGCCAGTAATCTGGCTGAGGCGCTGATCGAGATGTATCGCCAAGGACTCACTGGGACATACCATGTCGATGGCAGTGAGAGGTGTAGCAAGTATGAGTTCGGGCGAGCAATTGCGCGAATCTTCAAACTGGATGAAAGCAATATCGAGGCTTCCTCGATCTCAGAATCTGGACTCGTAGCCCCCAGACCGAGGGACATTTCTCTGGATATTAGCAAAGTGTCGAAGGCCATAAGCACCAGTCTGCTTGGAGTGGAGGATGGCATAGCGTGGTTCAAGTCACTGGAAAATAGTCTTGGGGAAAGAGCAAAGGGAAAACCGATTCAGTCGCCCATGCAGGCGAAGGGTTTCATACAGTATGGGAGGCAGTGGATTGATGACGAAGACATCCGCGCAGTGGTTGAAGTGCTCAGAAGCGAGGTAATCACGCAAGGGCCAAAGGTAGAGGAATTCGAGAAAGCGATAGCAGACTATTGCGAGACGAAATACGCGGTAGCTGTCAACTCCGGAACCTCCGCCCTCCATATTGCATGTCTGGCTTCTGGCATAAAAGAAGGCGATGAGGCGATCACCACACCGATAACTTTTGTAGCGTCAGCCAACTGTGCCGCGTACTGTGGGGCAAAGCCCGTTTTTGCGGACATAAATAAACAAACGTACAATATTTCACCAAATGAGATGGGAAAAAAGATTACGCCGCAGACGCGGATAGTTATTCCTGTGCACTTTGCCGGTCAAAGTTGTGATATGGAAATCATCCATGATATTGTTAGGAAAGCAGAAGAGGAATATGGCCATAAGATTTTCATCCTGGAAGATGCCTGTCATGCTCTGGGCTCGTTGTACAAAGGGGAAAGGGTCGGCGGATGTCGATTCTCTGATATGGTCGTGATGAGCTTTCATCCGGTCAAACATGTTACCTCCGGTGAGGGGGGAATCGTGTTGACTAATGATGAGAGCTTGTATAAAAAGCTAAAGCTCTTTCGATCTCATGGCATCACAAGTGATCCAGATGAATTCGTGAACACTGCACTTGCCTTCGGATCTTCGGGGGATGAGTCCAATCCGATAGTAAATCCATGGTACTACGAACAGTTGTTCCTTGGTCACAACTATCGGATTACGGATATCCAGTGCGCGCTGGGCCTCTCCCAGTTGAGAAAGCTAGACAGCTTTCAAAGACGAAGAAAGGAAATCGTCCACAGATACAACCAAGCCTTTCAAAATATCAAACATCTACAAGTACCTGTGGAATCGGTTAACTGCGAAAGTAATCTTCATCTGTACGTACTCCGCATTGATTTCACGAGTCTCGGTATTGATCGCGCTCGATTCATGCTCGATCTCAAAGACAAAGGCATACAGACACAGGTACACTATATCCCCGTACACCTGCAACCGTTCTATAAAAATAGTTATGGAACTAACTGGGGCGATTGCCCCAACGCCGAACATTATTATGAGGAATGCCTTTCAATTCCATTGTACCCAGCCATGACCGACCTCGATATTCATAGGGTAATCACAGAAATACAAACCGCTGTGGAAGGATCAACATGAACTTAACAAAAAGCCTAGCGATGCAGGAACGGGCAAAGCGGCGAATTCCCGGTATGACTCAATTGCTATCGAAACGTCCGGATATGTTTTCTTCCGGGGTATGGCCCGGCTACTACAGCAAAGCGAAAGGTGTGGAGGTGTGGGACCTCGACGGTAACCGTTACATAGACATGAGTATCGGCGGGATCGGAGCCAATATTCTTGGGTATGCAGACCCTGACGTAGACGAAGCGGTGCACGCAGTTATAAAAAATGGAACAAGCAGTTCTTTGAATTGCCCCGAGGAAGTTGAACTGGCTGACATGCTCTGTGAGATTCATCCATGGGCTGAAATGGTTCGTTTTGCTCGCTCAGGCGGGGAATCCATGGCGATGGCAGTAAGAATTGCGCGTGCCTATACAGGAAAAGACAAGATCGCATTTTGCGGATATCATGGTTGGCATGACTGGTACCTATCAGCAAACCTGGGGACCGAGAACGCTTTAGGAGAGCATCTCCTGCCCGGTCTAAGCCCGGTTGGGGTTCCAAAAGGTCTTACCGGTACAGCTCTTCCGTTCAGATATAATCACATAGATGAGCTTGAAGCTATTGTGAGAGGCAACAAGGATGATTTAGCAGCTATTGTAATGGAACCGATTCGCAGCGAAAAACCGCAGGCAGCATTTCTTGAAGGAGCTCGTGCCTTAGCCGATGCAAGCAAAGCTGTTCTGATTATCGACGAGATATCCGCTGGATTCAGGATGAACTCAGGCGGCGCTCATCTATTATTTAACCTGACTCCAGATATGGCCGTCTTCTCAAAAGCTTTGGGGAACGGATACCCGATTGCAGCGATAATTGGCAGAAGTCATATAATGGAGTCGGCACAGAGTTCTTTCATTAGCAGCACAATGTGGACCGAACGTGTTGGGCCAACTGCGGCGCTGGCGACTATTAAGAAACACCAATCATTTGATGTTGGGAGTCATTTGATATCTATCGGGCAACTGGCACAGGAAGGCTGGCGACGGCTGGCGACCAGGAATGATTTAAATATCCATATAGCGGGAATAGCTCCCGCAAGCCATTTCAATTTTGATTATGAAAATGCCATGTCTATGAAGGCTCTCTTCATTCAATTTATGCTTGAAAGAGGGTTCCTGGCTTCAAATCTGTTTTATGTCATGTTCGCGCATCAAACCCAGCATGTCGACTCGTATTTACAGGCTGTTGATGAGGTTTTTTCACTTATAGCAGAGGCAAACAAGGACGGGACTGTGGAGAAGAGGTTGAAAGGTGAGCCGTCCATTTCCGGTTTCAAGAGGTTAGCCTAGTTTGAGGGGACAGCCTTGCACGATATTCCGCTCGTTTTGGGAACTGTACAACTTGGAGTTTCGTACGGGGTAGCCAATAAAACTGGTTGTCCTGATCAATCAAGTGCGATTTCCATTGTACGTGAGGCGTGGGAAAATGGAATTCGCGAATTCGATACAGCACAAGGGTATGGGAAAAGTGAACGTGTCTTAGGCCAAGCTCTGGAGGTATTGGGATTTGCTCACGAGGCCAGAATTGTCACCAAATTTGACCCTAATCTGGATCACTTGGATGATAGAATCATGGCTAGCGCTTTGGACAAGTCCTTGGGCAATCTTGGCCAATCGAGTCTATATGCTATGATGCTGCACCGAGAGGATTTACTTTCTATATGGGATTGCGGATTGTCCGACGTGTTGGGAGGCTTTGTAGCTAGAGGAAAGATTGAGAAAGTGGGATTTTCAGTTTACTCACCAGATAAAGCGCTTGAAGCGTTAAACACTGATGGCGTAGATATTGTACAGCTTCCAACGAACGTTCTGGATCGACGATTTGAAACCGCTGGCGTTTTTCAACTGGCAATGGAAAAGCAGAAGATAGTGTATATCCGAAGCGTGTTTCTTCAGGGTTTAATCTTGATGGAGGAGGAAGAGATTCCGGAAAGAATGGCTTTCGCGAAGCCTTTCATTCGCAGATTTGAGTCCCTGTCAAAGGAGTTGGGATTTACTCGTCGCGAATTGGCATTGGGATACATAAAGCATGGATTTCCTGGCACAAAGTTGGTATTTGGCGCTGAGCTCTCCGGACAGGTGCGAGCCAACTGCTCAAGCTGGGAAAAGGAAATCCCTGCCTCATTAGTTCCTCTCATAAGGGAAAACTTCACAGATGTCGATCATCGAGTCCTGAATCCAAGTCTGTGGTCGAAATAATATGATTGCCGCCATCATTCAAGCCCGCATGACGTCGAATCGGCTGCCTGGCAAGGTAATGAAGCAAGTAATGGGGAAACCTCTGCTGGGCTATTTGGTCGAACGGCTTCGGGCTTGCAGCCATCTCGATAACGTTATCATCGCCACAACAGTGAACGCTGAAGACGATGTAATCGCAAATTATGCCAACCAGGAAAAGATGCTTGTTTGCAGGGGATCCGAACACGATGTGCTATCAAGATATTATGAAAGTGCGAAGGAATTCGGTGTTGATCATATAGCAAGAATCACCTCCGATTGCCCTCTAAGTGATCCTGCGATTGTTGATAGAACCATCAAAACGTATCTGGAAGGCAAATACGACTATGTTCATTTAGCGCCTTCTTTTGCAGAAGGGCTCGATACGGAGATTTTCTCGCTGGCGGCTCTGGAGATTGCACATGGGAAGGCACGCCTGCGTTCTGAGAGGGAGCACGTTACACTCTATTTTTACAACAATCCCGGGGCATTCAGAAAACTGGTGATAGAGAACGAAACTGACGATGGACACTATAGAATAACGGTAGACGAACCAGAGGACTTTGAAGTTGTTAAGGCTGTGATTGAAGCGCTATATGAAAAAGATTCCATTCCCTTTAGTTTTGGAACCATAAAATCCTTCCTGGATGATCATCCGGAAATACTCCGGAAGAATTCACACATAATCAGAAATGAAGGACTGCAGATATCTTTGATCAATGATGGGTTTATAGAAGACGATGAACGTTAGTAAGGATTCTGTGTAGTTGCTATATCGGAAACTGCCAACACAAATCAATTATATCATTAGAAACACTATTGAAAGACATAATTCTCGGATAGTACATGATTTACAATTGGCTGTTCCACAGATAAATGTTTTTCCGGTGAATGTAAAATGTGTTTAGACCAAGAAGCGCCAAGTTTCAAATCCGTTATCCGCACATCCAGCACAATTTTGGTCAGAGTGGATGGTGCTCACCATTTGGGAATGGGACATGTGATCAGGTGTATTGCGCTCTGTTCTGCAATGAGACAGTGCGGAATTGGCGTCACATTTGTTATTCGAGACTATGATGACAGAATCAGCAATCTGATTCGCACCCATGCATTTGATGTTGAGTTAGTAGACAGTCAAATCAGTCTCAAGGATGATGCAAGCCGCACGGCTGCTATTGCAGAAAAGCTCGGCGTGGATTGCATTCTGACCGACTTGAGTCACAGTGACAATCACTCACGGCTATCTGAGTATTATTCATTCTATGACATACTTCTTGAGTCCAATAGACATGTAGTTGTTGTTGATGATATTGAGAAAATTGACTTGCCGTTTGATGTCCAGATAATCCCATATTATGAGACAGAGCATCTGGATTACATTCGGTTTGACAAGACGAAATATCTCTTGGGATGCTCCTATTTCATCGTTTCAGAGAAATTGGCTCGAGCAGCCAATTCGACCCGGGTCATAAGGCCAATTGGAACGAGAGTTCTTGTTTCAATTGGAGGAAGTGATCCTACCAAGATGACGCCATTGGTAGCTAATGCAATTGCCAGATTGAGCCGTCCTGAAATGGAAGTGAAATTTATCTGTTGGGAAGGATTTTCCAGCGATGCCGCTCATCAAATTGAAGCTGCCATGCAGAATTACGATGGCGTATATGAATTGTGTTCAAGCCAAGATATCTCAGAATTCATGTTATGGTGCGATATTCTAGTATCTGCCGGAGGTTTAACGAAATATGAGGCTGCACTTACTGGAACACCGGATATCATCATTTCGGGATCGGACCTTGAGATGAAGCGTGCAGATAGATTCGCCCAATCTGGTTGTGCATTCCATATCGGACACCAGGCAAATGTACATGCTGATGAACTTTCAGAAATAATAGAACTGTTATCGGCAAACCACGATACACGGTTATCAATGTCTAACAGGGGGAAAGCTATGATTGATGGCAAAGGCACCGAAAGAATCATAAACCAATTACCCGTGAGTTTGCCACAATGAAAGTCAACATCAAATTGGGAGATCGAATGGTCGGTGATGGAGAACCGACTCTCGTTATTGCCGAAATCGGTTCAAATCACAATCAGAAGCTCTCACAAGCAAAGCAACTTATAGATGCCGCCGCCAAAGCCGGAGTTGATGCAGTCAAGTTCCAATTGTTCAAAGCTGAAGTATTGTACCCCAATAGGGATACCTACTATGACATAATGAAAGCCAATGAACTACCTCGGGAATGGGTAACAGAACTCGCAACTTACGCTAAACAACACAATCTGCTATTTATGGCCAGCCCATTTGACTATGAAGCCATTGATATTCTCGATGAATTGGAAACTCCGGCATTGAAACTGGCCTCATCTGAAGCTGTGAACTGGCCCTTGGTACAATATGCTGCATCGAAAAAGCGCCCATTGATTGTCTCTACGGGCATGTGTGATTTGGCCGATGTATCTCAATTGGTTGAACTGGTTCGGAATACAGCGAATAACGAAGATGTCATTTTGCTTCAATGCACCGCACTGTATCCTCCAGAGCCGCGGCAAGTGAACTTGCGGGCTATGGAGACGATGAGAAATGCTTTTCATTTGCTAATAGGCTTTTCTGACCATACACCTGGTATAACAATATCAGTGGCAGCTGTGGCAAGGGGAGCATGTATTATAGAAAAACACCTTACGTTGAATCGTGGAATGGAAGGGCCTGATCACGCATATGCACTTGAACCTGACGAGATGGGTACGTTGGTTAAGTCAATACGTACAGTAGAAGCAAGCCTCGGCTCACCAGTGAAAGATATGTTAACATCGGAAAGGTCCGTAGCAAGGAGAGAAAGCGTAACCGCAACGATTGACATTCCAAAATCCACAAAAATTACCCGAGACATGCTTGTCTGCAGTCGACCAGCTATCGGGATCAAACCTAAGTTTGTTGAAGCGGTAATCGGAAGTTCAAGCAACCAAGATATCAACGCGGGCCAAGCCCTCACGTGGGATATGCTGAATGTGCGCTCGCGAGGAGATTGAGATGACTGAAAAGAATAGATTTGACTATCAAGGTGAGACGAAGGCTTCTGATGCCCAAATTGCCCATCGAGAGATCTTATACAAGCTCTTTCGTGAACGACCAATGCCTGACGACCAGTTACTCATCGTCCAAGGTCTCTATATGCGAAGTTCAGCGCTAGCCAAGATACTGTTCCTCAACGAAATGTATGAACTGATTCTGGGTATCCCAGGCATCATCGTTGAGTTCGGTTGTTGGTGGGGGCAGAACGTGATTGTACTTGAGAACCTGCGCGCAATTTATGAACCTTTCAATCAAAGCCGCCGCATTGTTGGATTCGATACCTTCAGTGGTTATACATCCATATCTGAGAAAGACCATCCGAGCAATACGATTAAATTTGGCGGTTACAATGTCACTGAATGCTATCGATCCTATTTAGAAGAGTTGATAGATTATCACGAGCAGAACAACGTTCTGGCAAACGTAAAAAAACACCGGGTGATAGAAGGGGATGTTGTGGAGACGGTGCCAAAGTTCTTTACGCAAAATTCGGAGACAGTTGTGGCATTGGCCTATTTTGATATGGCACTATACGAGCCCACAAAAGTATGCATGGAAACCATAAAGCCTCATTTGATACCCGGGAGTGTTATTATGCTGGACGAGTTCAATTGTCCGGAATATCCAGGCGAAACCATTGCTTTCAGGGAAATCTTTGGACATATGTCATACGATATTCGGTGCTCCAGATTCATGAATGACCGGACTTTTATAATAATCAGATAATGAACAGATAATTCGATCATGAAAGAAATAATCATTTTCGGCACCGGAGAAATCGGGCAATTGGCATACTACTATTTCACACACGACAGCCCTTATCAAGTCGCTGCATTTACCGCGGACAGTGAATTCATACAGGAACAGACATTGATGGGTCTTCCTGTGACACCCTTTGAGAATATAATTGACACCTATCCACCGGAATATTTCGATATGTTTGTCGCTTTAAGCTACCGCAAAATGAATAGTATCCGAGCTGAAAAGTATAACGCAGCGAAAACCAAAGGTTACAAACTGGTTAGTTATGTGTGCTCCAAATCTGTACTCTGGGATGATCTGGCCATAGGTGATAATTGCCTCATTCTGGAAAACCAGACAATTCAACCTACAGTTAGAATAGGATCTAACGTAATGATCTGGAGCGGAAATCATCTGGGTCATGGGAGTACTATCAACGATCACACTTACATCAGCAGCCATGTATGTATCTCCGGGCACGTGGAGATTGGTACCAATTGCTTTGTTGGAGTGAACGCCGCCATTAAAGATTTCGTTAGAATCGGGAATGGCGTGTTTGTATCCATGGGCGCTTTGGTTACCAAGGACATCGAAGACGGTGCCGTTGTTTTGGGATCGAGGGGAACAATACTTCCCTCTGACTCAGAGACAGCCACTAGCATGAAAAGAATGTATTTCGGAATGTGATGCAACGCGAAAATATCCACTTCAAAACTGATAGAATCCTAATCAGGATTGTGTTAGGAGCCTGATTAATGAAATGGATCAAACAAGGATTGATAGTTCAACCACAATATGGTCTTGACTGGATGGTAACTCATGCAATGGTTCCTGTAGCCATGCACCTGCAAGATTATATTTATCGCATATACTTCTCAGGCAGAGATAAACATAATCGATCACATATTGGCTATGTTGAAATTGATATCAGAGAGCCCAGAAAAATTCTGAGGATTTCTGAACATCCCAGTCTCGGTTTGGGTGATTTAGGTTGTTTTGATGACAATGGCGTAACACCTTCATGGATTGTAGATCATAATAATAAACGATACCTGTTTTACATCGGATGGAACATGGGATCAACCACTCGGATGGGATTGATCGCAGGGCTCGCGATTAGCTATGACGGAGGCACTTCTTTCCATAGAGTATCACGAGCACCAATCCTTGAAAGAACTGATTCCGAACCATATTCATTGATGACCGGACCTTGTGTCATAATTGAAAATGATATCTGGCGAATGTGGTATGTTTCCGGTGTAGAATGGGCTAACAAAGATATGCCCCGATATAACATCAAGTATGCAGAATCAAAGGACGGAATCACATGGAACAGGAGTGGTCTAACTTGCATCGATTTTAAAGGGAAAGAGAATGCCCTAGCACGCCCATGCGTCCTCAAGGAAAACTCTATTTACAGGATGTGGTATTCATATAAAGGGGAGTACTATCGCATCGGTTATGCAGAATCCCCAGATGGTTTTGTATGGGAAAGAAAGGATGATGAAGTCGGTATAGACGTCTCGCCATCAAGTTGGGACTCGGAGATGATCGAATATGCATTTGTATTCGATCATAGAGATACGAAATATATGCTCTACAATGGCAATGATTATGGCACCGGTGGAATCGGTCTGGCCATTATGGAGGACGACTGATTGAAACGAGTTGCAATTATGCAACCTACGTATCTCCCATGGCTTGGTTATTTTTCACTGATGGATCAGGTCGATACGTTTGTGTTCTTAGATTCGGTTCAATTCAACAAACGCTCGTGGCAGCAGAGAAACCGAATAAAGACACCTCGAGGGGAACTGATGTTAACTGTACCAGTAAAAACCAAGGGCAGACGATACCAGAAATTGTGTGAAGTGGAAGTAGATAATGGACAAACATTTCAACACAAGCACTTGAAAGCCATGGAATACAGCTATTCCAAAGCATTCTATTTCTCCGTCTATTGGGACGATATCCACCAAACACTGGGGCAGGATTATCGGTACCTAGTTGACTTGAACATTGCCATGATTGAGGAATTCAGAACCAAACTCGGTATTAAAGTTGAGTTACTCAGAAGTTCCTCATTGAATACTGAAGGGCGCAATGTTGAACTTCTTATAAACCTCTGCAGGTTACTCGGTGCAGACTCGTATCTGTCACCCAAAGGTTCGAGCGTATACATCGAAGAAAATAATCTATTTCAAAAAAACGGTATCGAATTGCTATATCCAGACTACATTCATCCTCACTATCGGCAACTATATAATAGCTTTGCACCCTATATGTCAATACTGGACCTGCTTATGAACGAGGGCGATAGGAGCCTCGATATAATAAGAATAGGACAAAACTGTATCAATGAAAATCGTTAGGGCAAATTCTCTGGATTTCAATACACTCTGGAAGTGTTTGTTTGTGCAGCGTGATTTTCAACATCCACTTTATCAACCGTGTAACATCAAGTATTATGAAGCATATGTTCCTGAATCACAGTTTGAAGATTGTTCCTTTGTAGTTGAAGATAACGGATCGCCATTAGTCGGATTGCGTATGACCGCAAGTTCTACCCCTGAAGGTGATCGACAGCTTTCAGGATTCTGGCTACCTATTTTGTATTTGGAAAACAGAGATATCGAATATGCGAGATTTGGCAAATGCTATAAGCTCGTGAAAGCCGAACTGCGCGACATCCAGAATGCCCACTCGATAACAAGAATCATTTATCAGGATTTCCTGGATGATGGGAAACTTTCATTTCTAGGAAAACACCTGCTGGACCAAGGTGGGCAAGCCACGCCCTATTTCACCCAGATAGTCGATCTATCATTGTCACATGACTCCTTACACAGTCAAATCCGCAAGAGCTACAAAAGCCTGATCAATCAGGGATCCAAAAACCTGACCATATTTGTGATAGACAATACAACAATCACACCTGAAGATATAGAGAATTTCCGGTTGTTACATCTTGAGGCATCAGGAAGAGAAACACGATCTCGGCATTCATGGCAGGTCCAGTATGAAATGGTCTGTCACAAAGAGGCATTTATCGTTTTCGGGTATCTTGAGGGAATATTGGTGACAGCTGGATTGTTTCCCTACAGTCCGAGGTGCTGTTTTTACGGAGTATCTGCTTCAAAAAGGGATTTGTTCGAAAAGCCTTTGTCACATGCGGTAATCTGGACTGCGATGCTCCACGCCAAAAAGCAGGGACTGGTGTTTTTTGAGCTTCCAGAAGTCCTCTTTCCAAATGAAGGAGAGCCTTTTCCCACTGAAAAAGAAATTGGCATTAGCACTTTCAAACGTGGTTTTGGGGGGCATACTCAAGTGAGGCTAAATATTCGCTGGCAGCTACATTAGTATGCCACTGAAAACGGATAAGAAACATGATCACCATTTATCCAACTCCTTCATCTGCGAATACCGACAGTACCCCGGTCTTTTTTGACGAGTTGAGAGAAACTATTGGATTAAACATGACACCTTTTTCATGCGGTCGCGCAGCGATGCTCTATGGCCTGCGTGCGCTTGGTTTGGGACGTATGGATCACATCCTTGTTCCGCCTTTTTTGGGTCATTGCGTCCTTTCCACAGTGTCAAAGACAGCATTCCCAACCATGACGCCAGTCAGTGCTGTAAAGGCGATTCTTGTCTATCACCAATTCGGCTATCCTCAGAAAATTGATGCCATCGAGAAGACTGCCCAGTATAATGGGTGGATAATACTAAACGATTGTGCCAATACATTCCTCACTTTGTATAGACAGAAATCTGTTGTGGATTGGGGTGACTTTTCTGTTCTTAGTTTTTCTAAAATATATCCGTGTGTCCTCGGGGGTGCTCTTACATCACGCAATGATCGATTATTAAACAGGATCAAAGGTGATTACACTTTCATGG
The DNA here is from genome assembly GCA_018657655.1 of Chloroflexota bacterium. Classification (GTDB taxonomy): domain Bacteria; phylum Chloroflexota; class Dehalococcoidia; order SZUA-161; family SpSt-899; genus JABMQN01. Next base: position 19,541 of record JABHWQ010000358.1, read on the forward strand.
CCGAACGCCATACAGCACGCGCTAATATGGCCTATTCGGTTATGGATAAGGCCTCCAAAGGACTCTTGGGAGACGATACTGGATTTGAAGTTGATGCTGTGTACGGTTATTTGCCAGAAGTTGTGGCGTTCCCCATAGAAGCATTCCGTGCATTGCCAGATACCCGGCAAGAAATTAAAAAGGATGCTAATCATCGCAAAAGATTACTCGCCATAGTCACTTCATACTTTCCCGAAAGAGTTCCAGAGTGCTCTGAGTGTGAGGTGATCCCTTTCGCCATCCCGATTGCCAGCGATCCGTCACAAATGGAATCCATATCTGAAAGAATTCAGCGGCAAATGGATGTTGAAGTTCCAATCCTGCATTTTGATTTCGCCCGAAATATGCTAGAGCCTGACTATCGAAAAGCGCTGGTAATCGGTTGCCATGTGGGCTGGAATGAAGACATGGTTACCAGTATTTGTGAAATCATGCGAGAGAGTATGCCATGAATCAATATGAAGTCTTTGTTGAAAGTGGTGAAATCAACCGAGAGGAAATTGTAGATTTTCTTTCACGGATATATGGGCCCAATTACCATGATGCCCGCATAGTGCAAGGGACAACGATTGACAAGGAGCCCAGCACTAAACCAGAAAACTTCATACTTGCGCGTTCGATGGGGGGAGAACTGATAGGAATCGTGCGTATTGTCGAGCGAACCATACTTGTCGATGGGATAGGTCTCAGTTGTGGTGGCATCTCCTCAGTTAGCGTGCATCCGCAATGGAGAAACCAAAATGTGGCATCGGATTTGATGAACAAAGCCATAGAAGCTATGATTTCTCGCAATATGGACCTGTCAATTCTTCACGGAAGACGTGCTGTCGATGGGTTGTACCTCCCATTCGGTTACTATGGGATTGGCCGTTATATCGATTTGGAAATCATCTCATCACCTCCCTCCCGAGAAACTGCCTTACATGTGGTCCCGTTTGAAGAAGACCACCTCCAAACATGTATGCAACTCTACAATACTACTTACCAGAACCTGAGCGGATCATTTGTTAGAGATCAGCTTGTTTGGAGGTTCCTGCTGGCACGCACGGAAGTTAGTGGCGGTATGACTCGCGTAATGACGTGTATGTCGGATAATAATCCCGTTGGGTATCTTGTCTTATCCGGGGAGAAATTAGTTGAGATTGCCATACCAGCAGAGTATTTCGCTTCTGTACCAAATTTGCTCTACACCCTAAACATCCAGTCAATTTCTGTGCATCCGCGCCACCCTCTGTATATCTTCTTGCGGGCAAACATGAACACGATGCAACGAGAAAGGTTTGCCCTTGATGGAGGATATATGGCCAGATTCTTGAATCCGGGGAAATTACTCAACAAACTAGCCCCAGTTCTTGCAGACAGAGCAAAAGCCGTGGGAGTATCTGACGATGTAATTCGGATACTGAATCATGAAATACACTTAGGCAACGGGCAAGTCTCAAAGACTCAGGAAAGAGACGATATCACATTTGACAAGATCGAAACCGCAATTCAATTGGTGCTGGGAGTAATTCAACCTGAAGACATTCTGGGTATACACTGGACGAGCAAAAACCCAAGGATCACCCATCTGTTTCCAAACCTTCACTATCACACCAGCGCCTGGGATGAGGTTTAACTTTACATGCCGCTCAAGTTATCAAAACCAGGCGAAATTCGTTATAGGTGTGTTGTTTTTGAGACATTCGACCATGCTAACAAGAGTCTGGTGAAAAAATACACTGACAACTCAGTGTCTGTTTTTGCCATCGAACCTTGCGTTGCTTACCATAGAATCAAAGGAGACATCACAGGATTCCCCAACGATTTTCCAGACTATGCACAACAGCTTATTGATAAAGGGGCAATTCAATTGTTACTCGCATCCTCATTTGACGGAAAGTCGATTTATGCACAAGCATTGGACAAAGCCGTCGATGTCATCGAGCCAGTCTTTCCGGTATACAAGGAAAATCATAAACAACTCATTAAATATGTTTGTAATACCTTGAATTCCCCCGACGCTGAAAAGGCATTTAAGAAATCCTTGTGTGAAAGATTAGCAACTTTCTATTCAATTAACATCCTTTTGCATCGGCTTAACAAACTACTTGGATATGGTCCGATTCTGACATATCCAGATGCGAATATCAGATCATATATAGCCCTCAAAAAGCTACTGCTACAAAGTGAACAAGAGGTTTTTGAACACGATGACATTCAATTACCGACACGCATCCATATCTCCAGCTTCTGTGAAAATCTAAAAAGGAATCTAATCATCAATGCTCAATTATTGGCTCAAACCTCACTCAGCGTACTTTTAGGCTGGAAAAAGAATTCCTCAAGAAAAAGTATCCAACAATATACCTATGGCATAACGATAGTTGGCTCTCGGCAATTAGAAGATAATCGTCGTGGACCTGATTTTATTATTGATGATAAGAAAATCGCGGGACGAAGTGTTGTCTATTTTCCTCGCTTTGATTTGACTACAGATCAGATCAAACGAGTGTCGGATATGCCAGGTACTATTTGGAATCTACCGAAAGCCAAAAAATTCTTTTCTCATCCTGGCAAATGGAAACATCTTCTTTGGCTTTCGGTACGTCGCAACTTTGTGCGAAACGCTGAAGAAATGAACATTGCTTCGGAGGCAGTTTTCCACTATTTTTGTTGGCTAAAAGTGTTAAATAGCATCAACATTCGCCATTTCATCACTCATGGTGATTTTGGAACAAGTCATATTGGACGCAATATTGCCTTAAAACAAGCTGGAATACAAACATGGTATTTCACGGATAGCATGAATTGCGGCAGTAATATGCAAGAAAAGGGTAACAGAATGCGTCACCCCTTCTGGACATACTTGCATTACGACCGATTTGTTACTTGGAATACCCTTCTCGCGGAGTACTTCAGGTCTCATCCAGGTTCTTTTCAGAAAGCCGATATAGTAGGATGCCTTTGGAGTGACCATATAGTAAAAGGATTTCATGAAAAGAACCAAGCAAACATCCCCAGCCCAAAAACCACAGATCCCCTTTTCTTTATCGTGGTATTTGATACTACCTATTCAAGAAATGGCTTGGTCTCATATGCTGAAGGCATAGCTTTTGCCGAACATATTATTGACTTGGCCAATGAAAAACAAGGCATCCATGTTATCCTGAAAGAAAAAAAACACCGTAGTATCCATCGCATACTGGACCCAAAGCTCGGACCAGAGTTGCTCAGTTTGTATAATAAAATGGATGCCCACCCCAAAATAACAGTCTATTTAAATGAGTCTGATGCGTCCGAATTGATTTCTATTTCAGATATGGTGATCTCATCCCCTTTCACCTCAACAACCTTTGAAACCTTGAGCGCTAACAAACCAGCTATCTGGCATGATCCAATGGGACTCTACAAACACACACCATATGGAATGGTCGGTGGGATAACAACTCACAGCTATATTGAACTGAAGAAAAAAATGCTGGAAATAATGGAAATGAACTCTCCCCATTATAAAAACCCTTTGCCACCGGATTCCTCATTAATAGACCCATATCGAGATGGGAAAGCAATCGATCGATTTAGGGACCTTCTTACGTATGAACAGGGTTAACTAATGCTACCAACGGGAAATGCGGCGATTCTCGGAAAGCTCACATATTTTTTAAGACAACCGTGCTATTGTTAATGATGAGACACTTGGAGGCTGCTTATCCAATTTGTGTCCTAGTAAAAGTCAGTTTCATAGCTGTCTATCTATATATGGGCACAAGGATCGATGTTATCACCCGGGAAAATCTGGGCATAATAACCGGTTTCTTAAGAAGACCACAGGATATTGCTCGCCCATAGTTCAAACCGCCAATATTATGTTATATAATGACGTGATCGGTGGTTTTGAAAATTGGCTGGTGGATAAAATATGAAAGCTATACTGTCACTGAGTGATTCAAAGCTGCAACGTTTTTTGATGGGTCGCACACAACATATTGGCTATATCTATATGGGGCAAAAGAATGGAGGAATTCCCACAGATAGTCATAATTTTGAAAGAAAAGAGGTCTGCGGAGCAGACTCTGGCACTATACCAACGTTTTGGTGGGAGTACAGAGATTTATTATGATGCATATAAACCAGCATTAGACGAGTTAAGAAGACATCCTCGTTGCTATGTACCTGGATACAAGTGTGATTCGTCCGAAGTTATCGCTATGAGTCATTTGACTGTTTCAAGGGCTTTCAACTCTCCTGCCGTTGAAGCTTTAAGTGCCAGAAAACGGGCGATATATTTTGACGCCTGTGGGCATTGGCGAGGTTGTATATATGATAACATTCCGGGGTTTGTGGTGCATGATTACGAGGAACTTAGGGTTCAGGTGCAAAAGTTACTCTATGATACAACCGATGCGGAATATAATCCGTTCTTGGAAACCCATATAAGAAACACGATTGACACTTACTTGGATGGCCGCGCAATAGCCCATTTTCGGCAGCTCCCTAGTGAATGATTTATGAAAACAATTTTGTACTATGTGCAAGGACCGGTACATCTCCGCAATCTTGGTTTAATTGCGAATGAGATGCCGGGTTGGAAATTCCGTATGGTCTACGAAGCGGGAGTCTCACACTTTGATTCAAAGGTACTATCTGATTTACCTTTCGAGAAGGTGCCCTTAAAAAAGGATAGAATCCCCCCAGAAGTATGGGACGGGAATGTTCGAGCCATCATCTTTTCAGCTATCCAACCGCGTCAGGGTCCTCTTAATCTTATAAAATCCGCATTGTTACGCCAAATTCCTATGGTTGCTATTGAGGAATCAAATCAAATTGCCTTAAATCTCGGTATTTCTTCGAATAACAATTATTTAGCCCCCACAGAACATGTGCTAGTAGCATCGCAAATCGAGCGTGATTATCTAGTTGACATGGGAGTTCCTGGACATCGAGTAAAATGTACTGGTTGGCCATTCTATACAGGCCCAACCGGGAAAACCAATCAGACTGAAAAACGTCATATGAAGGAACGTTTTGGCCTTGATCCAGACCGCCCTGTTGCCGCATTGGCATTGACAGCATATGGCGATTCTGGAGAAAACCATGAAAAGCGCCGGCAACAACTATATTTGGTCGCACAAGGGATGCCGGACGAGTACCAGTTGGTAGTTAAAGCGCATCCAATAGAGAATTTGAGCACTGTGACGCCAATTGTACAGAGCATTATACCCAAAGCAACTGTGCTCGAAAGCAATGTTCCTATCGCAGATTTAATCACTGCTTCCGACGTCCTGATCAATAGAGGGGTTTCTCAGGCAGGAATAGAATCACTTCTACAGGGAGTTCCAGTAGTCGTTCTATCAATTGGGCACTGGACACCGTTCCATGAGGATGCTCCCGATGTGGTGGTACAAAACGGGGAAGAACTTAACAGAGCCTTGGTAAGGTTGATAACGGAAAGTAACCCCATGCATGCTTATGACAATTTCTTAAAAAGGCATGTTCCTTATTCCCCAACAGAAGCAAGACGTTTTACATGCCAGTCCATTGATGAGATTGCAACGAGAGGTTTGTTGGATCCAAATCCCAAAGAACAATGGCTCGATTTGGCTCTGTTTCAAGCTTGGAAATTAAAAGCAAATATCGCACTTGAATCCCTGAAATTATGTTCAAACAGCGGGTACAGCAGCATATCTCAATCATTGAGTGATCTTGTGCAATGCCGCGCCAGCCGGCACCAATTGCATGAATTGCGACATTGGTCACAGGGAACTTTCCGGGAAGAAATTCTACGTTCTCTATGGATTTCTCAGTTTTATCAAACGAAAAGCGACATTAGTGAAGAGGACTTGGTATGGATGGATACTTATCCCCCTCAAAAGAACACTCCTCTTCACTTTGACTGCGTTTGGCGCTGGATTGATGTTCTGATTCGATCAGGTTATTATGATAGGGCGGAGCAATTGGCTCAGAAGATGCACCATGAATATAGTTACAATCCGATTATGCATAGCCTTCCGTTTTGGATTGAGCGCTACAGAGCAAATCGATACGGCCGTATCCAATATAAAATGTGGCTGAGATGGATGCAAATTCGTCCCAGGCTATCACAACTCCATGTACAATTGAAGGAGCTGCGGGCCTAGACTGCTAATACTTTTCATGAAAGCAGTTCTATTAACGAGAAAATCTCCTCCTCAGTGCTACTGTGCCAACATGTTATTTCAGAGTGGTATTATATCTAGCACTGTGTTAGATATACCACTTTCAAAGAAGAGGACTACTACCTTCTGCAACGCAGTTTTGGGATATATTGTTCACCCTATAGTTGCTATTCGTAAAGCCAGAAATGTTGTTTTTCATGAAAGGTTCTTTGGGGATCGAGAATATCACAACAATAGGATATTGCGACACAACTATAAAACCATTGATCCAGAACTTGCAGCAGTCTCATTTAATGATATCAACGATGAAGATTGTGTATCCTGGATAGGCCAATATAAACCTGATTTTGTTTTTGTTTTTGGAACTTGCTTGATTAGACGCAGATTACTTGAAGCTTTTCAATGTCCTGTTGTGAACATGCATTGGGGATGGTCACCAGACTATAGAGCCGAAGGCATTGTTTCAGCTCTTGCAACGGGAGGTTCGAAGGACCTCGGTGTGACTGTACATCTTTTAGACATAAGTGTTGATGGTGGAGATATTCTCTATCAGGAACGAATTGTGATTGATATACACGATAATTTCTATTCAATCGGACTGAAACTTGCATTGCGTGGAACTGAGTTGTTTATCCGTAGCTACCAGAATTTTGAAAAAGATGGATCACTTGCAGGAATGAAGCAGGATACCTCACGAGGGAAGTTGTATTCGGGTGAGTTTATGAGACGTCATCCACAGTTGTACTATCAGGCTTGGAAGAATCTTTCCGCAGAACAAGGTAGATTGTAAATAGTGTTTAAAAACCTCGCGAAGAAGTGTATCCGATCCAAACCGGTTCAAGCATTGCTTGCTGCTGATATTGTTTTTAACCAAGCCTGCAAGAACTCGGTTGTAATTCTTCTATACCATGATGTTTCGGAACATCCTGGTGAATTTAGTCGCATATATAATCTGAATGTACCACCAAATGTATTTGATCAGCAAATAAAAATACTAAGCAAATTATTCAACGTCATTACACCACAGCAATTAATTGCGGGAGAATATGAAACACCGGCAGCTCTGATTACCTTTGACGATGGAATGGTAGGTTATTTCGAAAATGCTGTTCCCATTATGAAGCTTTATCAGTGCCCATCAACAGTCTTTCTGAATATGGGCCCGGTAAATGGAGATATCTTTTGGGCGGGATTAGTAACCTATCTTTGCGAATATGATCAGCGCTTTCTGGAAGCTCTAATAGACTATTATAAAGGAGCGGTTCCAAAACCGCACCATCTATACTGTGCACGTCAAATGGTCGAGGAGTATTTGGCTGAGAATGACCAAAACAGTATATATCAAGCTGCTCGGAACTTCTACGGTGGATTCGCTACAAGACAACACCTCGATTCGGTAGATAATGATGAGTTGGTATATTTTGGCAATCATCTCTACAATCACTATAACGCTACCATGCTATTTGATAACGAATTGAAGGAATCTTACCTAAAAAATCGAGACGAACTTTTACAATTTAATAATAGTGTGGAGCTTTTTAGTTATCCCTTTGGCCAACCAGGTAGCTGCTACAACCAGAATACAGATTCTTTGATCTCCGATTGTGGATCTCAGAAACTATTCACAGCTAAACCAGCCGTCAATTCGGATATGACGCGAAACATAATGCATAGAATTCCGTTAATCGGTGATATGTGTTTTGAACAGGACATCAAGTCTGTTGTATCCTATTGGAAACTGAGGAGATTTATCGATCGTGACTAGTTGAATTTAAACATAGATCGCAAAGTGCTATAATTATTATCCAATGAGAGCCATGTTTTAAATTAGGGTCAAACGAACGTGATATAACAATCGAGAGTCATATGGTCGTCTCAACCATCCCAAAAGATATTGTGGGAGTTACAATTACACAAATGATGTACAGGAACTCGAGGATCTGTTTATCCAAATTTATGTTAAGGCGCAATTGTTGATGGGAAACGCACTTAAAGCCGGTATAGTTGGCTATGGATATATGGGGCAAATTCGTAAGACTGTAATCGAGGAACACCCCAATTTGGAGCTATCTGCAATATGCGATGCGAATTTGCTATTAGCTGACTCGGATTTTGGATGTCCGATTTTCACAGACTATCGGGATATTCTCGAAAAGGATGTTGATATTGTCTTCGTATGTACTCCCAATGCTTTCTCCCCTGAAATAGTCATAAGCAGTCTGAATCAAGGAAAGCATGTATTCTGTGAGAAACCGCCCGGAAGGTCGATCGATGATATCAGAGACATCATCGAAGCTGAAAAGGCGAATACACCAGCAAAGCTGATGTTTGGATTTAACCATCGCTATCACCCGTGTGTCAACGAAGCAAAGGTGTTGGTTGATAGTGGGAGATACGGAAAGATACTCTCTCTGAGAGGCGTCTACGGGAAATCGGGAGGATTGGGTTTTGAGGACTCCTGGCGCAACAAAAAAGAGATTTCAGGGGGCGGGATTTTATTGGATCAAGGAATCCATATGATGGATCTATTCAGGCTATTCTGCGGAGACTTCCAGGAAGTAAAGGGTTTCGTGACGAATTCATACTGGAATATCGATATGGAAGATAATGCTTTCGCGATGCTGCGAAATGAGCAAGGCCAGGTGGCGACGCTACATTCATCTGCAACCCTATGGAAGCATACGTTCCGTTTAGAAGTTTTCATGGAACAAGGCTATTTTGTGATATCGGGTTTGTTATCCAAGACGGGCAGCTATGGCCGAGAAACGTTAGTAGTTGGGAAACGGCAATTTGAGGATGAGACATTCGCATTAGGGAATCCTCGGGAAGAGGTGACCTATTTTGACCGCGATCTTTCATGGATTACCGAGGTGAGTGACTTCGTGGATTGTATTCAAAATGACAAGTGCGTTACCAACAGTTCATCCACTGATGCTTTGAAAGTTATGGAACTCATTGGCCGGATATATGGTGATGACCCAAAATACAAAGTGGAGAGATTTGGGGGAGGAGGGGAATGAAGACCACTGTTCAGTATGACGATATAAGAGAGTTTGAGTTCAAACCCGGCACAACTCTGAGTTCATATCTGCAACTTACGCGAGATGATGTGAAATCGTATTTTCTCAGTGGGTCCTCTTTGGTGGATTGTAGCTGCCCTGCATGTCTCAGCCATGAGCGCAGTGAGGCTTTTTCCAAGTTCGGATTGAACTATCAGGAGTGCTCTAATTGCCAGACACTCTACGTTTCCCCCCGACCCGATGAAAACGCGATTGATGAATACTATCGGAAATCAAAGGCCCGTGAATTCTGGAACCAGCATCTACTAACAGAGACCGAAGCAAAACGTCGAGAGAAACTATTTAAACCGAGAGTCCAGTGGATCATTGAGACCGTTGAAGAATACTTCCCTTCCGCACAGCGTTTTTCCAGTATTAACAGTGTTCATCCCCCGTTCCTTCAGGAACTGGTTGAAAGCGACTATTTTAAAAAGATACGCATCGTCACTCCAAGGGCTGATTTGAGCCATGTTAACTGTGAGAAGGATGGCGTCCAGGTTGTTAATGATGCAATTGGCGCTTTCTCGAATCCAACAGATGCTGTTACTCTTTTTGAAGTGATCGATCGGCTTTCCGATGTCAATGCTTTCGCCGGGGCTCTTGATAAAATGCTGGTTCCAGGTGGATTGTGTTTTTTGACTACAATCTCTATTAGTGGATTTGATCTACAGGTACTGTGGGACAAGTCCAATAGCATATTCCCTCCGGATCGAATGAATGTGCTTTCCACAGAAGGTTTAATGCTCTTGTTTGAAAGACACGGTTTTGAATGCATTGAACTAAGTACTCCCGGGCTGCTGGATGTTCAGATCGTTGCCAATGCATATAAAGAAAATGCTTCGATTGAAATACCGCGATTTGTACGATACCTTATGGAGCAAAGGGATAACGATACCCTTCAGACATTTCAGGAATTTTTACAGATGAATCGGTTGAGTTCATTTGCTCGGGCTGTGTTCCAGAAGAAATAGGGGAGGGAGATTCAGTGTCCTACGTTAGTGAATATTTGGATGAAGTCAAGAAAGTTGTCGATGGAATAGACCAGTCCGTGATAGATAAGATGGTCGATCTGCTTGTCGGTATTAGAGAGAGCGGAGGTCGCCTTTTCTTTCTTGGAGTAGGTGGTGGCGCGGGTAATGCATCCCACGCTGTCAATGACTTTCGCAAAATCGCGGGAATTGAATCCTACTCACCGAGCGATAATGTCTCTGAGCTAACTGCACGGACAAACGATGACGGGTGGGACACGGTATTTGTGGAATGGCTCAAAGGTTCCAGGCTCAATCAGAAAGACGGGGTATTCGTCTTCTCTGTTGGTGGTGGAGATGCAGAACGAAACATCAGTGCAAACCTGGTTCGTGCGCTAGAATATGCCCAAACTAAGGGGTCGAGAATAATGGGCATCGTTGGTCGTGACGGTGGGTATGCCGGCAAGATAGGAGATGCATGCCTGATTATACCAACAGTCAACCCAAATACAATAACCACTCATACTGAAGCCTTCCAGAGTGTTATCTGGCATCTGGTAGTGTCTCATCCGAAGGTACAGGTTTCAGAAATGAAGTGGGAATCAACGACGGAGTGAGCAAATGCCGATTTTCTTAGATACCGGGAATATTAGTGATATTGAGAAATACCTTAAGATGGGGATCATCCGAGGCGTAACCACAAACCCTACCATTCTGCTCCAGGCTGGTGTTACTGGTGGAATGAAAGGGATCAAGGAAAGATCGGTGGAAATCGCCAACCTGGTTGATCCTTACCCCCTTTCAGTGGAAGTGACAACGAATGATCCTAAGATGATGTTGGAGCAGGCACAAGAGTTTGCAGGGTGGGCCAAGAACATCAATGTAAAAATAACGATCCACGGACCGAAGGGTGAACTAGACAATCTGGAAATCGTGCATGAATTGGAAAACAAGCATGATATTCGCGTCAATGTGACTGCGATGATGAGTGCTCAACAGTGTCTTCTGGCTGCGATGGCGGGCGCTACGTATGTATCATTATTTGGTGGACGGGTGAATAACATGGGCTACAACTCCTGTGAAGAAATCAGAAAACTCCGCACGGTCCTTGATGATTTCTCATTGGATGCTAGTATTATTATCGGTTCCACGCGCGAGGTGCTTAATATCATAGAGTGGCTTGAAGCTGGTGCGCATTTGGTAACCGTAGTTCCCAAATTACTTGAGGGAATGATCGTTCACCCTTACAGTAAAGAGACTGTACAGATGTTCCTGGATGACGCTGCCAAAACTGAGAAGGCATAGCATTAACTATGGCAAACTTAAATGAGAAGCGACGTGATCTGCGAGCAAAGTTGAGAAACCGTGAGCGGGTCTTTGCCGCTTGGACGTCTCTAGCGCACCCTTCGATATCCGAGGTTTTCTGCAGAATTGGCGTGGACTTTGTCGGAATTGATATTGAACATAGCACCATTAGCCAGGAACAGTCACAGCGAATCATCGCTGCTTGTCAGGGGAACGGTAGTTTATGCTTGCCAAGAGTAGCTTCTCACAATATGGAGATGATCAAACGGTTACTGGATTCTGGCGCAGATGGCCTGATAGTACCGACTGTGTCTACACCTCAAGAAGTCGAACAGTTGATCTCATGGTGTAAATATTCACCTATTGGGAAGCGTGGATTTGGAATCGCACGTGCGCAGGGGTATGGTTTTGACTTCGACCAATATACCTCGGAATGGAATGATATTTCATCTCTTATCATCCAAATAGAAACGATCCAGGGTGTTGAGAATATCGATGATTTATTGAAATATGAAGAGGTTGATGCGGCAATGGTGGGGCCCTATGATCTTTCAGCTTCGTTGGGTGTTCCGGGTGAATTGGAGCATCCCAAAGTGGAAGAGGCCTGTAAACGCATTATTGATGCCTGTGTCAGACATGGCAAGGCGTGTGGTACCCAGTTAGTCGAACCTGATCGTGAGAATCTGAAGAAGAGTTTTTCTTCAGGATATACATTTGCAGTTCTGGCCTCGGATGTCTTCCTTCTATGGAAGTGGGGCGACCGGATGAAATCGCTTGTTACGGAGCTAAGGCCAGAGGCATAGGTGCTGATGACGATCAAAACGATAGTTCTCGATTTTGATGGTGTCATTGTTGAATCGGAGGAGATTAAGAACCAGGCATTTCGAGACCTGTTCAGTAATTATCCGCAATATGTTGACCAAATCATGAGTTATCATCTGGCGCACAAAACAACATCACGATATGATAAATTCGAATATATAGTGACCCATATTCTTGGTGAGACTTGCGATGAAGCAAGAGCATCCGATATAGACTCCCGGTTTTCGCCCCTTATTCGCCAACGAATAATCGAATGCTCGTTTGTCCGGGGTGCAGAGGAATTTCTTGAGTATTTTTCCACAAGCTTGCCGTTATATTTGGCTTCAGCTACTCCGCAGGAGGAACTGGAGAGCATCATTAAGGCCAGAACGATAGATTCTTATTTCGCAGGCGTATATGGTAATCCGTGGCAAAAAACTGATGCGATCCGACAGATACTGGAATTAGAATGTGTTAGTCCGGATTCCGCAGTCTATGTTGGAGACACCAGGGATGACTATGAGGTCGCTGAAGCGTTAGGAGTTATCTTTGTGGGCCGGACGAATCAGCAAACCTTTGATGATCTGGAAATCATGGCTTATAGTGACTTAATTGAAGTTAAAGCATGCGTCCAGAAAATGATGGGAGGAGCTGCGTACTGATTCGTAGGCCGGATAGGGTATATACGGAATGTCAGACTATTTATCAGATCTTTTTAAACTGGAGGGAAAAGTGGCCATTGTCATCGGTGCTGCTGGTTTGCTTTGCAGTGAGATGGCATCAGCACTTGCCAAGGCAGGCGTGAAAGTCTGTGTGGCAGACAGGAATGTTGATGGACTTAAAGGTATCGTTGATGCCATTGTTGCCGATGGCGGAACTGTGACGAACTTCAGTTTGGATGTAACTCATAAAAGCGAACACGAGCGGCTACTGGCAGAGGTGCTTCAGGTTTATGGCAGAATAGATATCCTGATTAACGGAGCCGGAATCAACGCTCCCACACCGGTGCTGGATATTTCTGAGGACGAATGGCAGAGTATTCTGGATACGAACTTGAAGGGTACCCTCTTCGCATGCCAGGTTTTTGGGGGGCATATGCTTAGTAATGGGCGGGGATCTATCATCAATATCTCATCAGCTTCGTCCGGCCCGCCGCTGTCAAAAGCTTTCACCTATTCTGTATCGAAAGCGGGCGTTAAGAATCTTACACAGAACCTGGCTCGAGAGTGGGCACCGTTTAACGTCCGTGTAAATGCGTTGCGACCAGGCTTTTTCCCAACGGAATGGAGTCGCCAGAATTTCATTTCACCAGACAGGGGAAAGTACATTTTGGGGCATACACCTATGGGGCGCTATGGAGAGCCTGTAGAGCTTGTGGGAGCCGTTCTCTGGCTTGCCTCCGATGCGGCAAGTTTCGTAACCGGTGCGGAGATTGCTGTTGACGGTGGTTTTACCGCTATGACAATCTAGAACATTTGAAGCGCCATTTGGACATTATTCATTTCATTCCAATCAGAAAACATATCAACTGAAGGTCATTATAGTGAACAAAGAGTCGGCTGAAAAACGTACAGTCATTATTACTGGCGGAACCACAGGGATTGGTGCTGCAGTATCTCAGGCTTTTTACGCGCAGGGCGCAAATGTCCTCATCGCCGCACGTAATGATAATGGGATTGCGGAATCTCTGGGAGAGAGGGCCCATTTTCAACAAGCTGATGTAAAAGAGCAGGTGCATCATCAATCGCTGGTGAAGACGGCTCTCGAATGGACAGGCCGACTTGATGTCTATGTTAACTGTGCCGGATATTCCGAATGGCGGCCGATAATTAGGGTCGATGAGACTTTTTGGAACGACATGATAGATACCAATCTTAAAGGAACGTATTGGGGTTGTAAGGCTGCTGCCGAACGAATGGAAAGGGGCGGATGTATTATCAATGTATCCAGTCTTGCGGGTAAACGTGGTAGCGCGAACAATACCGTTTACTGTGCGTCCAAGTTTGGTGTCAATGGCGTAACCCAGGCATTGGCGAAGGAACTGGGCCCGAGAGGTATCCGAGTTAATGCAGTATGCCCCGTGTATGTGGATACCGACGGCTTACAAAAGGCTCTGATTGATAAGGAATCACCTTCACAAGGTGAAGACGTCGGATGTTTTTTAGGGAAATTTGCCATCGAGAATTCAGCGTTATGCAGAATTCCGTCGGCGGATGAGGTCGCTAACCTTTGTGTGTTTTTATCCTCTTCGGAGGCATCTGCTATCACTGGGCAGTGCATAAACGTAGATTGCGGAGTTCTACCTCAATAGACTGTTAAGATTAAAGCCTATGCCTACTAAGAAAGTCACCGTGATTATCCCCGCGCGGATGGGCTCCTCCAGATTCCCCGGCAAACCTTTGGCCAAGATACTTGATCTACCGATGATTGAACATGTACGAAGACGAGTCACCATCTGTGGTATTGCCGATGAAATCTATGTTGCCACTTGTGATGATGAAATCAAGGAAGTTGTTGAGTCGTATGGGGGAAAAGTTATCATGACTGCCCACACGCATGAAAGATGTACCGATCGGATAGAGGAAGCTGCCTCGGTCATTAATGCGGACATCGTGGTCAATGTGCAAGGGGACGAACCTTTACTATTCTCTGGGGCGGTTCGTGATGTTGCTCAGCCCTTGGTAGAAAGCAGTGATACATCTTGCTCCTGTTTGGTTTATCCCATTGTTGACCTAGCGGAATTGGGTAATATCAACGTTGTGAAATCGGTCCTCTCCCAAAACAATCAAATCATGTACTTGTCTCGATCGCCTATTCCCCATTTCGAGGAAAATGAAAATTACCCTCTTTACAAGCAATCAGGGATAATGGCGTTTCAGAAAAACTTTCTGCATAAATACTCACGCCTTGCGCCGACTCCTCTGGAAAAGGCAGAGTCCGTGGATATGTTGCGGATACTGGAACATGGATACGATATTCTAGGAGTTGTTACACCATACGAAACTCAGGGGGTTGACGTACCGGAAGATATCCAAAGAGTCGAACGAATATTGTCCGAAGATGAAACACAGCGAAATCTCTATGAGAGGATACTGAATCTGTGAAGCCGAAGATATTCGTAGCGCTATCGACGTTTGCGGAATTCGGGGATGCACCTCTCAAGCTTCTTGATAAGAGTGGAATAGAGTATTCCTTAAATACACTAGGGCGACGCTTAGTCAGAGAGGAAACCGTTGAGATGGGCAGGGATTACGAAGGGATTATTGCTGGTGTCGAGCCTTACGATGACTATGTTCTCGATCGACTTCCTAGACTGCGTTGTATCAGCCGCTGTGGTGTTGGCGTAGATAACATAGCTTTAGAGAAAGCCAAAAAGAACGGAATAGTCGTTAGAAATACACCGGATGTAGTAGTATTGCCTGTTGTTGAATTGACGATTGCTATGATCTTTGACCTGCTTCGCAAATTGTCATATCATACGAGTTTGCTGAGATCGAAGCGTTGGGAAAAGAAAGCGGGTAATTTACTGACCGGCAAAACTGTAGGAGTTGTAGGTCTGGGAAGGATCGGTAAAAGGGTTGCCGAGACTCTGAAGAAATTAGACGCCGATGTATGCGGGGCGGATCTGTTTCCGGATTTGGATTGGGCGAAAAGGGTGGGTGTCCGAATCATTTCTACAGAATCGCTGTTGAGCGAATGCGATCTCGTGAGTATTCATGTTTCGCTTCTGGCAGATCAGAGGTTCGTCCTGGGTCAAAAAGAAATCGCAAGTATGAGAGAGGGCTCATTTGTTGTCAATGTTTCCCGGGGTGGCGTCATCGATGAAAATGCATTGTACAATGCATTGAAAGTACATCATCTCGAAGGTGCGGCATTAGATGTATTTCAAGAAGAACCATATACTGGTCCATTGTGCGATCTCGATAATGTTGTGTTGACTCCCCATTTGGCAACTTTGACACGGGAATCAAGGGTACAGATGGAAACTGAAGCGGTAGAAAATTTACTGGATGCGTTGAAATAACAACAAGACATTATTGAAGAGATGAATCAGTCTGATACATGAGGAAGACGAAATGAACATTTTGCTAATCTTTCCGGATATCCATTCTTTTCATGATGATCCCTACACCCCTGGGCTCGATTGTATTGCAACGTATCTAAAATCCTTTGGGCATGAAGTGAGATTAGAATACGTGTCATCCACCGATCAATTTAAGGATGTTGTCGATACTGTTAAAAGCTTCGCTCCCAGGATAGTCGGGTTCACCTCTGTAGAAACCCAGTTTCGATATGTCAAAGTGCTTTCCAGATTGATAAAGGAAAACCATGAATGCATCACCGTTTGTGGCGGGGTCTTTGTGACGCTTTTTCCTGAAGTAATACGAGAAGCGGAAAATCTTGATGGTGTAATAGTAGGAGAGGGTGAGATTGCTTTCGCTGAACTTATAGAAAAGGTGGGGAAAGGAGAGGCCTATCGCGATATCAATAACTACTGCTACTATGATAAGTCATCTGACCAAATCGTGAAAAACCCCTTGAATCCAATAGTAGAGAATTTAGATCGATTTCCGTTTCCGAATAGATCGATTTTTGATTTTCAACGTATCATAGATACCAAGGATTACGTACCTTTTTATTTTAGCCGTGGATGTCCGTATAGTTGTAGTTACTGTTGTAATCACGCTCTTGGGAAAGTATATGGGGGCAGTGTTAACAAAGTCAGACGTAGAAGCGTAGCTAATTGCATGGAAGAAATCGAACATGTTTTTTCGAATCACAACATACCCAAAAGTGCGTTTCTCTTGTTTGGTGATGATCTCTTTACCCAAGATAAGAAATGGCTTGGAGAATTCTTAGGAGAGTACAAGAAGAACTATCGACTCCCATTTTCTTGTAGCACTCGATCGAACATCTGTTCTGACGATATGTTCGCTAGCCTTAAAGATGCAGGGTGTCTAAGGGTATTGATGAGCATAGAATCAGGAAATGATTTTATCAGGAATGAAGTGATGAAGCGGAGTATATCGAAAGAACAGATATTCAATTCCTTCAAGTGGGCCCATAAAAATGGCATAAAGACGAACGGTATATGTGTAATTGGAGTTCCTTGTGAGACACGGGAGATGATCGAAGAAACTATTGATGTGGTGGCGAAAACATACACTGAAGGCTGTGGTGTCAATGTGTTTTATCCCTATAAAGGCACGGAGTTGCATAGAATCTGTGAGGAAAACAACTTTTTGCCCGATACTATAGGGGACCTCGAAGAAAGGAAAGAATCGATGCTGAATTTACCAACGATTTCTAAAGAGGAATTGGTCTATTTTCATGACAATTGGAAGAGACTGATTGTCAAACGCAGGTCTTTATCGTACAGAGTCAAATATCGAGCTAAGAACATACCACATTTCTTCTTTCGGAAGATATCTCAGATTAGTCCCGGACTAGCAAAATTCATAAAGAAAATAGTAAAACGGAAGCCGTTCTAATAGCACGTTTTGGGCTTGGTTGTGGGAGATAACAGTATTATAGAATAGCAAGGTGTATTAGCATGACAGAATCCCGACATAAAATCGCCTTTATTGTTCCCACAAGAAATCGTTTTGAACTTCCGACCCAACTGTTAGACAGCCTTCAGATCCAAAGTATTCAAGCTGATCAGGTTGTTGTGTCAGATGGGAGCTATGAACCTATAGAACCTAATATCAGAGGGTTTCTTTCCCCCAATATTGAATGTATGAGGGCATTCCCTCCCGGATTGACCAAGCAACGCAACGCAGGGATTCGGGCATTGGGGGCGGATATAACGCTGGCTGGTTTTTTGGACGATGACATGGTTTTTGGAAATGATGCGATTGAGTCCATGCTGCGTTTTTGGGAGCACTGTGAGGATGCTGAAGGTACTTGGATTCGTGCTTTGTGCAAACGAAAACAATAGCCGCGAAACATAGTCAGAGGCTATAAATGTAACTGATATGAAATATGCTAATCCTGTGAATCTCACCAAAGTCCTGCTAAATGAACTCCGCGCAGTTAGTTCGTTTTGGCTGAAGTGGATGCCCGGAAATGTTGGCGCTAAGTTGAGATATTCAATTTACAAGAGGAGATTCAAATCCTGTGGGGAAAGAGTCGATATTCCAGAAGGATGCACGATTTGGGGATTCCAAAACATAGAGGTGGGTAGTGGTATTGGGATGGGCCAGGGCTCTCTGATTTATGCTGGTTTACATGGGGGTAGCGAAAGGATCGTAATTGGCAACAAGGTTTCTTTGAATTCGAATGTAATGATCAACGCGGATAAAGGCGGTGAAATTATTATTGGTGATAACACAATTATTGGGCCAAATGTCGTGATAAGAGCCAGCAATCATCATTATGAGAAAACTGATATTCCGATAAAAGGTCAGGGGCACCTATCCGGAACAATAAATATCAAAGAGGATGTTTGGATTGGAGCAAATGCGGTCGTTTTACCAAACGTAAACATTGGGAAGGGTGCAATCATTGCTGCTGGCGCTGTAGTTGTCAAAGATATCGATGTCTATGAAATTGTAGGAGGAGTTCCTGCGAATCGAATTGGCTCAAGGATAAAATAGGTTTGAAGCCCTGAAGAATTGCAGCTAGAGTCTGGTGCGAGAAAAGGAAATGGGAACAACGGAAATAGTCAATGAACTTTATGATCGCTACTATATCCACGATAGTACGCCTGAAGATGTCATTTCATCTCATTGGAAACATTACCAGAGCCAGGTAAAAGTTCGTATCTCTGAAGGGAATATCGAGTCACTTGTTGGGAGTGCTTTTGGAGATTTGGAACAGCGGGCTATTACTAACCGAATGTTATCATGGCTGACTATTGGTAGCTACTGGCTAAGATTGCCACGCAAAAAGGAGATTTTGCAGCTGATCAAGTCTTCGATTGATCTTACCAAAAGAATGGGGCTACCGTTTACATATGATTGCTTTCGCCAGGTTTGTTCATTAGTGCGTGTGAACCAATACATCACTGAAAAGAACTTGGATGCCAATCCAAATGTCATAATCATTGGTGATGGTTATGGTTTTCTTGCTTCACTAATTAAAGAAATATATCCGGGCTCAACTATTTTGTTAGTTGATCTTGGTAGGATTTTGCTGTTTCAAGCCTATTATTGTGGCAAGGCACATCCTCACCGATCCCACTTCTTGATGAAGGGAATTGAAGAATTCGATCAAAAAGATTCAAGCCATGATTTTGTGTACTGTCCGGCAGAACATCTGAGATTTGCGAAGAACCAGTCATTTGACCTGGCAATAAATATCGCATCTATGCAAGAAATGAACCAACAGTCCATTTTGGGATATTTCTCTTTCTTACGCGAACATCTGAATCCGGATAACCTCTTCTATTGCTGCAATCGGGAAGAAAAGACTATGCCTGGAGGCGAGATATCGAGATTCCTTGAATATCCCTGGCGTGAAAAGGATGTCCATTTGGTTGACGAATACTGCCACTGGTACAGATATTTTCTATCGCTTCATAGAACACAGAATGGGCCCAAAATCCTGAATTCTAGGATTCCATTGGTTAATTACTTCGATGGGCTCATCAGGCATAGACTGACTGTTCTTGAAACGACTGATGATTGTAACATCGGAGAGGAGTGAGTACAGAAGAAAAGCTGTTCACATACCGCAGGCAGTATTCCAAGCGAGGTACAAATGGACCATGACTGAATTCCGTCATCGAATTGCCCTCATCATTCCTACAAGGAATCGGCCTGAACTTCTAGAGAAATTGCTGCAAAGCCTCCAACACCAGACGGTCCATGCCAGTCAGGTAATTGTTGTAGATGGAAGTGACGAGCCAGTAGAAACAGTCACAAAGCGGTTTGCTATCCCTGGTATTTCTTATGTAAGAGTTTTCCCGCCCAGCTTAGCGAAGCAACGAAACGAGGGCATCAAAACTCTGAATGATGATATCACACTGGCTGGCTATCTAGATGACGACATCATACTTGACAAAGACGCTATCGAAGCTATGCTTCGTTATTGGGAAGAATGCCCTGATGATGTGGGAGGCAGTTCGTTTCACATTACCAACAACGAGCTGGCCAGCCCATTGGTGAGAATACCTGGGAAATTGCTGGGAAAACTATTCTGGTGCGATGATTTCGGGCAAGGCAAAGTCCTCAGGTCCGGGTTCGCGACGCCGGTTATACCGGTGCTGAAAGATACCTATACGGAATGGCTATGCGGAGGAGCTACCGTTTGGAAAAAGGAGATTCTAGAAGACTCGAAATACGATGAAAAGTTGGGAGGTTCATCCTACGTCGAAGATATCGACTTTAGTTTTAGAGCGGCCAAACACTACAGATTAGTAGTTATACATGGTGCAAAAGTGCAACATTACCCTCCCCCATTTAATCCAAGGAAAAGTTATTTAATGGGGAGAATGAATGTGCATCACCACTACCATTTTGTAAGAAAGAACCCTGAGCTTTCGGTACCTTTATTCTATTGGGCGATACTCGGCGAGGCTATCATTCTTCTTTTTGCCAGTATCCCAAGACGCAGTTCCTATGGGATTTACAAAGCGTTTGGGAACATAGCTGGGTTGTTTGATTTGATGCGGAGAAGACACTTCCAAACAGACCAGGAGTTCAGAAAATAGGGGCGCACGCCTACGTAAACATGCTGGTTACTTTGCGATCCCTATCTGTTTTTGGCAACTAAAAAGGGACCCACCTTCGGCCATTATAAGGGGGACCACCTAACAGGTTAAAGTTAGCCATCAAGTCATTGTGCATTCCCTCAATCTCAGGTTTTCCTTGAAGCGGTAGCTGTCACCGTTCATTTC
>JABHWQ010000488.1 GCA_018657655.1 Chloroflexota bacterium
AGGATTGGGAGCAGCTATAGTTTTGTGCAGGTAGCTTCTACGGTACGTCCATCCGGCGCAGACGGCGGACTGTAAGCCAGAAGAACAGCGCTGTTACGACCGTCGCACCCACAATAGCAGCCGGAAACTCGATCACCCTTTCGTCCAGTGTACTAAAGCTATTCCCATCGATACCATTTATGATCGATAAGACATAGCCTCTAACGCTGAGGTATTGGACACCACTGAAAATCGAAGTCACCAGTGCTTCCCAGAGAAAGACATAGAGGAGAGAAAAACCGAGGGCATGACTACTGATGAGTCCGGCCCATGTGAAAATTGTGGCATATGTTACCACGCCGACGACCAATGCTATTCCTACTGCAAGTACAGCTTGAGCGTCTAATTCCGGGCCTAACAAAGTCGCGATAATCCCACTGAAAATCACCAGCAATCCCCCGACGACTATGGTTGCCAATAACTTCGGTAGCACTATAAGTGAACGGGGAATTGGCTTTAGTATCAGGTAGCTCAAGGTACGGTCGTCCAGCTCATGCCTGAACGCCGTAGTAGCCAGTACCATCGTGACGATTGGTATAAGGACCGCGATAATCAACGCATCAATAATAACGTTGGTAAATTCTTCGGCATATTCGGAATCATCACTGGCTAAGGTAGCCATAAGGGCGCTCAAAGCGATCGGTAATAACGCGAGGAAAAATATCAACAGGAGTCGCCAGCGGCTACTAAATTGACGCAGCGATAGCATTAGAATTGGTTTCATTTAACGCTCCACCACATAGCTGAAAACACTTTCCAATGATTCATCAAGTGGCTCTACACGAAGTAGTCTTATCCCCAATTCTTGAGCCAAGTACGGTACCGACCGTTGGAGAGCAGATACGTTTCGACTCAGAACGATTATTGCCTCATCAGGATCGATGGCGACAGAATCCACCGCATCTGTTTTGATCAGTGCTGACGCCAGAGAACGTGGATTACCAGCGAGAATCCGCACCTTGTAAGGGCGCTGATCCAGTTTCTCGCGGATGGCACGGATATTACCGGATGCAGCAAGCTTGCCGCTAACCATTAACAGGATACGATCGGCTATAATTTCTACTTCTTCGAGTATGTGAGATGAGATCAGTATGGTGCGCCCTTCGTCCGCAAGGCGGCGCATCAGGTCCTGGAACTCAATGCGCTGGTGAGGGTCGGTGCCATTGAGAGGTTCGTCAAGTATCAGTACTTCCGGATCGTGGACGATTGTGGCAGCCAGCCGCATCCTTTGACTCATACCTCGGGAGTAGGTACGCAACGGACGATCCTGTACTTCTGTTAGCCCAACTGCTTCAATCGCTCGATCAACTGCCACTTTGGTTGGATTCAATCCATACAATTGCGCGGCAAATTCTACGAATTCGCGACCTGTATAGAATCCATAGACCGCTTCGTGCTCGGACATTACACCTATCCGCCGAAAAATCGTGGCATTCTCACGCACCGGTTCGCCTAACAGCCTAACTTCACCAACCGAAGGTCCCGATAGACCTGAAATCATATGGAGCAGAGTGGTCTTCCCTGCTCCATTGGGTCCCAGCAAACCTGTAATACCAGGATATACCTGTAAAGACACTTCGTTTACAGCCACAAGGTTGCCGAACCACTTGGAAACATCACAAACATCGATTACCGGTTCTGGCGCAGCAGATTCACGGGATTGCCCGGATATTGTCATACCGTCAACCTCCGATAGCGTCGCCAAAGAATATAGCCTGACCCAATCGTCATTGTCAGGTACCATAAGATTGGAATGATCGTAGGCAATTTTCTTACCTGTCTGGCAACTGGTGATTCGTTCTCATCATCCATGATTATGTCACTAACATGACCAGGTACCTCTCCAATACTGACCAAACCGAACCACTTGCCCCATTCTCCTGTCTGAGGTTCACACTCCTCAAGTGCTCTCTCATAGCTAGGTGATCCTCGAGAAGGCAACTCATCCTGGTCACATTCAGTCACAATGCCAGCAATAATAGCGGTAATGAAGAATAGACCAATTACGAAAGCGGCGGCATAGGCCTTGCGTGTGGTAAAGGCAGATACAACCAATGGCAGTGTCGTGGTGAAAATGGCTATCACCAATCCTGCGCTGAGGAAGCGCGGGACATCCAGCCAGTTATCCTTCAGATAAGTCAAGGATTCGTCCGCTCCCAAAGTAAACCCAATGAATAGTATCAACTGCCCGGTACAAATAAGAGCCATAGAGACGGTAAAGAAAGCCAGCCAACGACCACCCACATAGTCAGTGATTGTCAGTGGTCGCACCAGATACAAATATATGACCCCTTCTCGCCGATCGGGGCAGAGGAGTTCGGGGGCAATAATGGCGGAAAAGATAAGCAAGACAATCGAGATAAAGCGATAATAATCAGCATGAGTAGGAAGTTCCTCGCCCGAATCTGGCGCTGCTGCAATCAGTGACATAATGACTGCCACAAGTATGACAATGCCGAAGAGTATTCCGGGCAATATCTTAGCCCGAGCACCTTGTCCCAGGCCAAGAGCAGTGCGCATGCCATTTACCCAAATGGCCTTTCGAGCACGCATTCGACCTTCGCGAGGTCCATCATAATGCTGATAGCCGAGGTCGAATACCTCTCCACCGTACTCAGTCATGCTTGACCACCTCGAAAGATATCGGCCAATCCATGTCGCCGAGGCGCCAAACGACGGAGTGTGGCATCAGCTTCTACCACTGCGTCCCGAATGGTGTCGTATTGATCTTCGCTGTCCAACTCAACGATAACCAAAGGTCCCTCTACGGTTGCGTTTATACCTTCCCGTATCATGATTTTCATCAGCTCATCAAGATTATTATCCACTTCGACAATAATGTTTTGTGTTTCTCGGGTGAACCGAGACACCGATCCCGCCTCTGAAATGTGGCCACCATCCAGTACTATGATGCGGTCACAGGTACGTTCGATGTCTCCCATTAGATGAGACGAGAGAAGAATGCTGATACCGAACTCTTTACCTGTGCGTCGGATCAGGTCCAACATCTCTTCCCGTCCACCCGGATCGAGGCCGGAGGTAGCCTCATCCAACAGCACCAAGGTAGGGTCGTGAACAAGGGCCTGAGCCAGCTTGACTCTCTGCTTCATTCCAGTGGAGAAGCTGCCCAAGGACCGGTATCGTTCCTCGGCTAGGCCAACGTGCCGCAATATGTCAGCGGCTCGTGTTCGAGCAAATACAGGCGGCAACCCACTCACTTGCGCCATATGAGTCAGAAACTCAGAGGCGGTAGGATTGGAAGGCAAGCAGTCATGCTCTGGCATGTATCCCAGATGGGCTCGTACGTCGACGGACTCACAGGCCTTCTTACCCATCACTTCTGCAGATCCAGAGGTCGGCGTGAGGATTCCCAGAAACAGCTTAATTGCCGTGCTCTTGCCAGCGCCGTTGTGCCCCAGCAATCCTGTTATTCCTTCATGTACCTGGAAATCTACAGACTCAAGCGCGATGGTAGTGCCATAGTGTTTCGCAAGTCCCTTGGCTTCAAGCAATGGTATCATACGGTGAATACTCTCGTGGGGATTTCCCATTCCAATTTGGGATAGTGCGATTTGCATTCCTTGCTGCTATTGGCCCCGATAATATGCTCATAACATCTGGTTGTCAAGACTCTGTTGCTAAGACAAAGAGAACAGATCTTTCGGTGCCCTACCCTTTGCAGCTTCGTACTCCCAAAAAATGTAGTCGGCAAATGATCGGCAAATATGGATTTTAGCCAGTCAACTGAGGCATATTTTCTAGCTGAAAGCCGACGTAGCTCAGGAGGGGTAGAGTAGCAGTTTCTACGACTGATGTGCGACAGTGTTACACTGCATGTCGCAGATTCACGGGAATTTTGAACTCAGCAGACCATCCGCCATCGACAGAAATAGCTGCTCCAGTCAGATAGCTCGAATCATCCGATGCTAGAAATAGAACTGTCTGGGCTACTTCCTCTGGTTTGCCGGATCGACCCTGGGCTATGAAACTGAAATCGAAATATGGCACAAGCTCTGCAGTCATCCCTGTTTCAATTAAACCGGGGCAGATGGCATTGGCGCGGATGCCCTGCTGGCCATACTCGGCAGCGATCACCCGGGTCAGATTGATCACCCCCGCCTTGGAGGCACAATAGGGCGCGATGGTGGTTGCCGCTCTTAGCCCATTGGTCGAAGCGGTATTAATGATGCTGCCACCACCCGCTTTTAGCATGTGAGGGATAGCGTATTTGGCGCAGAGAAAGACGCCCTTCAAATTGATATCAATGACGGTGTCCCAGTCCTCGATGGAGAGGTCGGCCGTGAAGGCGCGTGTTACCGCGTTGATGCCGGCATTGCCAAACAGGATGTCCAGGCCCCCATGAGTGTCCACTGTGGTTTGTACCATTCGATCCACTTCTTCGGCTTTGGCCACATTGGTTTGAATGAAAGCCGCCTCCCCTCCCTCGTTGTTGATCATATTGACCGTCTCTTCTCCGCCCGCCGGAACGTAATCAGCCACTCCCACTTTGGCGCCTTCTTTGGCCAATAATATGGCCGACGCTCGCCCGATGCCGGACCCGGCGCCAGTTATGAGAGCCACTTTTCCATCCAGTTTGCCCATGATATAAACCTCCTTCGTCCTTTGACATAAATCTGTGCTAGTCTGCAATAGTTGATGGTCATACGAAGTATCTCGGCTTGTCTCCCCTCACGAGCATTCCGGTTAACCCCTGCTAATGCAAGACGACCAATTACAAGTTGTCGAGTTACAACGTACTTTGACCTTTGTCTTACTTATAATTTTGTTCTTCGGATTACATGATTGTTTCCTCGTTAGTTTCACGCGGTCCAAATGTAACCTTGCTAGAACCGCCTCGTCTGACTTGATATCCCCCCACTCTCAATCTTGTGGGAAACTAGCATGTGCACAATTCCGCAATGAAACTGCCCAATTGGTCGAAAAGCTGCTTGGCTTTCTCAGGTTCTTTATCGATGATGTTTGTCAATTCTTTTCTTCATTTATATACGCCGAAAGAAAGCAGGCAGTGCCCATCGTCTTCTTTCTTGTCAATTGTCTTTTAGTGGATTCGCAATTGCTATGCAAACCACCTCCAGCCTTGCCCACAAGCCGATATGTTTTTTCTATTGAGATTGACAAGGACTATTCCCACCGTGTGGGTTCTTACCCTTTCTTTTCTTTGCCAGAGCTATTCCTTCGGATACTACCTACCTACTATGGTCATTCGAACAGACGAAAAGTGCCTAGTGGCTCCGTATGTGTAATGTATTCCCATTCTGGGTACCCCCACGTACGTGGCTGCCAGTTGGCCAGTCTGTCGTTAGTTGCCACCGGTTTGTCTACTAAAAGTAGGGGGGCAAATATGCAATTGTCATAAAGCCATTGATTGATCTGCTGTAATAAACGCTCTTTCTCCTCCACGGTTGAGGCTGTTTTATACTGTTGTATCAGTGCATCAGTCTCCGGGCTTTCATATTGCGGAAAAATATTCGCCTGACTCTGAAGGGTATGTAACGGCCGGATCCAATTGGGTGCGTAATCCCTTGGCCTCCGAACACAGATTTACGACCATAACCTAGCCTGCTCCCGTGACCAGTGTTACCTTCGTTTGAAGCCTTTTTGCCTTTCTTCTCACTTGAGGCCAGCAGGTGTTGATATACCTTGCCCGCCCCGGTCACTCGCCAATGCGGTCAGTGCAGTTTCATTCGTAGATTTCGCGCACCTCCGGATTCATAGGGGCCAGCTGTTTTTCCGCCTTGTCAGGAGAAACAGCTTCAAGGGACCCGGACGGATTCTCTTCTCCGTCGATTTGCATCACCGCCACATCATCTCTGGCGGCTGTAAATTTTTCAATGACCATGTTTGCTGCCTTGCAGTCTGGGCACACTTTTTTACAAAATATTGAGGTCCGCTGGCACTTGTAAGACGAGATTCGTAGTCGCTATCGGTGTGTTCTATTGGTTCAGTTGACATTGCAGCGCTCTCATTGTTAATTGTCTGCCAAATAGAGTGATCATGTCCGTCGCATAGTTTCTATGTCGTGCGTAGTTCAGCCATGAAATCACGTAATTGCTGGTACAACTCTTTGGCTTTCTCCGGCTCTTTGTCGATGATATTGTTCAACTGGAACTGGTCCGTTTTCCGATCATAAAGTTCATCGCTCTCCGGCACCACCATCTCAGCGGCTGGGGTGCATGTCCACATATCCTCAGTATCCAGTGATTTGGACCATTGGCCCTGCGCCAAGCCCCCACCATCGTAAAACCCGGCAATTGTGTCTGAGTCGGTGGTCTGTTCGAATCCCTTTACCCAATGGATGAAGCTGTAATCATCCCGGATGATACTCCAGGAAAGGCTCCAATAACCGGCAATGGCGAAATCCCGGACTTTTTCCACCTCGCCCTGTACCAGAGGGATCAGGCTGTGTCCCTGCATGTCCTCGGTTCCCGGTGCAGCAAGGGAGATATTGCCATGCGTTTTTGTCTCGCTCTTTACGCCCAAGTAATCGATGATTGTGGGAGCGATATCGCAGGATTGGACGAACGAGGACACCCTCTTTCCTTCCCCGACGCCAGGCACCCTGACGATCAGCGGGATGTGAGATAGTTCCTCGTAGGGCCAGGGACGGCATTTGCGCATGATGCCATGCCCGTGTTCGCCGTTCCCCATCGGTTCACCATGGTCGGAGCAGAAGATGATCATGGTATTATCCCAAAGCCCCAGGTCTCGAACCTTGTCCAGAATCTTCCCCACCCATTTGTCCACCAGGGTGATATTCTCGGCATACAGCATGCGAATATGGTTCAGCTCCTCTTCCGTG
The DNA here is from genome assembly GCA_018657655.1 of Chloroflexota bacterium. Lineage (GTDB taxonomy): Bacteria > Chloroflexota > Dehalococcoidia > SZUA-161 > SpSt-899 > JABMQN01. Next base: position 6,860 of record JABHWQ010000488.1, read on the forward strand.
AACACGCCCTCGACCGGACCCAGTGGGGGAATGATCATATCTTTTCCTTTGTAATCCGGGTCGTAGGGACATCTAAGGTTGGGGTCCCACACGGATGGGGGATCCCACGGTTCATGTGGATCGAAACTGTCAAACCAGAGCATGAACGGCTGGGTCCTGTCAACGCTCTCGAGCCATTTGATAGCCTCTTTGGCCAGTACCCCGATATAGTTGTCCTCATCGCTTTTCCAGTATTGGCGAAGCTTCAGATACTCTGAGAGTTCCGATAGGACCGTAGAACTGTATGCCGGGTTAATCAATTCACCATTGTCATCGTACATGCAATGATCTTCGAGGTAGTCTTCCGGCTTGAGATGGAGCAACTTGCGGCCAGAGTAGAAGTAGTGATCCAATTCGTGCCCGTGGCGGAAGATAACATCATTAAAGCCCCGCGAATATCCGTATTTGGGCATCTGCAAGGGCGCCGAGTCATA
>JABHWQ010000183.1 GCA_018657655.1 Chloroflexota bacterium
ATATGCCATCAGCGCAAAAAGCACTTCCGTTTCTAAACCAGTGGCTGGTGGTCTGCAACCCGTTACCTCTGTTCAAACAGCATTTCGTACTTGTCTCTGAAGAACACACTCCTCAATGTTCGGCAAATATCCTGCCCGCGATGATAGAGTTCACCCGTCTGACCGGTTTTACCACGCTCTATAACGGCCCCCGCTCGGGAGCTTCTATCCCCGACCACCTCCACCTTCAGGCCGCGCCACCCGGCTGCCTGCCGATAGAGGAGCAATTACCACAGATGGACGGCAGCGGGATTGTGGTGGATAGCCGCCTTCCCCGCAGGATATTCCTGGATGCCTCGGACACCGTCCGCGCCTGCCACCTGTTTGAGCGTACCCTGGTGGTTCTGGATGAGTTTAAAATGGATGGAACAGATAGCGAGCCGGGGATGAATATCGCAGTAACCGCATCAGGGGTGAACCACCCTTCGCTGGTAGCGGTCCACCCCAGAATCAAACACAGGCCACAGTGCTTTTACGCCCGGGACGAGGCAAGATATGTGGTCAGCCCCGGCAGCGCGGATATGGCCGGGATGCTGATCCTGCCCAGGCAGGAGGATTACGAGCGCCTGGACGGGCCCAAAGTAGAGTCGATTTTCAGGGAAGTTTGCCTGCAGGACGAGCAACTTGCTTCTGCCAGGAAAAACCTACAGCCAAAAATACAATCCGATGAAACATGAACTTCTAAAATAAAAAAGCCCCGACACGGATATGCCGGGGCTTTAATATGCTATAAACTTCTGCAAACTTTCCTATTCGGTCTTTTTGCTGCAGTTATCTTTCTTAGGACACGCAGCATGTTTCTCGCAGGTATCTTTCTTAAGGCAAGCTTCACCTTTTGAGCAGGCTTTTTCACATTTAGTGCAGGCTGCGGTTTCACATGCGTTCCCCGCATCTTTTTCACATGTCTTTAATTCGCAAGACTTTGCTGCCGCAGGGCAAGCCGCGCTGCTTGTGGCCTGGGCGTTGCTCATGGCACATACGGCTTTATTGGACGGCTCGGAGCAAACCTTTTTGCCGTTACCAGTTGACCCAATCAGAACTGCCGTAATACACAAAGCAACCGCTATGACCGAAAAAACAAGAAATCGCTTCATCTCTGACTCTCCTCTTGCCGTTGAAAGAATCCCTGCAATCCATACTCTCAGGAGTTAATTTAGCATTATTATTCCACAAGTCAAACAATTGCTAAACTATGGAATAACCAATCCGTTTTAAGGAGACTCTTGCCGATGGAGCGGGAACGCGATTCAGCATTACACCTTAACGCTGTAATAGAGTAGCAAAAATGCCATAGCTGCGGGTGTATGCACATGGCTGGAGGATGAGCCGACAGTAACACCCGGCAGCATATTGGCCGGAGCTTTGCAAGCTTGCCGTTCGGTTCTAAAACCGGTTGAGATCAACAGTCGCGTTAAAGAAGGCCAGGGGAATGGAATAACAGTCACTGTCTACTATTGTAAGGTAAAAGAAAAGCCCGCTCTAAGAATTAGAGCGGGCTTTCTATATGGTACCCCCTAGGGGAATCGAACCCCTGTTTCATGGCTGAGAACCACGCGTCCTAGGCCACTAGACGAAGGGGGCATAAAATCTTCGTCACAAGAGCGGATAACTTAATAATACCGGCCTCACAATGCAAGTCTTTTATCCTTGTCCACCCTACCGAAAGCACTGTCATGACGAAATGCACTCAGAACTAAATGTTTCCGCCCTGGCAGCCGATAATAATATACCACTCTTATCCGCCGGGGTGACTTGCGTCAATACCCGGAAATTTTGTATATTTGTTATTAGAGCAGTGGATAACCTATCGACACTTGATTGTCAGCGGCCCGGGACTCAATGAACGAGACATTGGTTAGCCTGTTAACGTCGATTTCCGACACCAGGGGTTTCATCACGTTCTGTGTGGTGATTGCGGTGTCGTACGCCACAATCTGGGCCCTGTTCCTGTTTGAAGCTCAGCCAAAGAAGAAAAAGAAACCGGCGGAAGCGGAAGGCGGAGGTGAAGACGAAGAGCAAGAACCCAAGAAACAGGCAGCCTGATTATATCACTCCCCTACCAGGAATAAATCTCCAGATAGTCCACCCAGTAACTCAAACCTGTCAACATTCAGTTGCACCAGCCCAGTGATTCTCGAAATCTTTCAGGCCTCCATCGCCACCGAACAAAAATTCCACACCATGCTCCGGACCGCAAATTGCGGCGTTGTCAGCCAATTCCTTTGCCAGCAGCGGACTCACCAGCAACCGGCCCACTTCAAGAGTGTCGGCAATCCAGGCAATTCTGGCCTGCGATGGATCGACTACCCCAGAGGATCGAAGGCACTCTATAAGTATTCTGCGCTCGGGTGACATTGCCGGAGGCAGAAAGGCATGCTCGGGAACAAGCGCGGCAACTGAATTTTTGATCGTAGCATCCAGGTCTATCGCCGCTGCCAGTTGCGGGCTGATAAAATCCGCCAGACCAACTCCCTTGGCGTTGCCGTGGCTGTCATCGGTAAGTGTGCGAACCCAGATTCTCCTGATCCTGGGACTGGACGGCTCCGGG
>JABHWQ010000489.1 GCA_018657655.1 Chloroflexota bacterium
ATCAAGAACTCCGGTTGCGTAGCAGCTTCACCGCCTGAGGCGGTTGCACCGCCATCGGAATTACGGTAGAAAAGGCTATCCTGTTTAATAATACCCAATACTTCTTCTACGGTCATAAGTTTCCCGGTTATTACCCGAGCATTATTGGGGCAAATGACGGTACAGGTTCCGCAGGCGTTACAGCGTTTCCGATCGGTTATTACCGAGTTATCCGTACCTATTGAAATCGCTTCGTTGGGGCAGGCTGAAACACAGCGATGGCACTGAACGCATAGCGATTCGAAGAAGAAAAGCTGTGGTACCTGGAGTTGGGATTCCGGGTTATCGCACCAGAGGCATCGGAGAGGGCATCCCTTGAAAAAAACGGTGGTTCGGATACCAGGTCCATCGTTAATCGAATATCGCTGAATATCGAATATCCAGGCTTTCAGTTCTTGCTTGGATTCTGATGGCGGTAGCTGTGAAGTGTCATGTGCTATTTCGTCAGACATTGTTTTCTCGTATTTTCAGGTTGATTGCTAGGTTTCAATCGCAAGCTAGAGTGTTGTTGATTGACAACAGTTCGTGCAAGAGGACTCCAAACCTGATTATAGCAAATCACCGTCAACAGGTGTAAATCTGTGTAGCTCGAAGTCTTTTTGAATCTAACAGCGATGCTGGGCGATCGCACCGAATTTTGACAGTCTATTGATTTTCTTCATAGGGTAGCCCTTGGTTCTGATTGCCAGCAGTAGGAGAAGTTCCGTCGGTTATGCGCCGGTTGTTATAAATACTCCAACCAATGATACCCAGCATAACCACGATGGATATTGCCATTGTGGTGATCATACTGTTTCTTATGCTGCAGACCATGGAGCTTGAGAGGTTATCGAGAACCTCGTTGCTCTTTTCTCCAAGCACTGATTCTAAAGCTTCAAATTCGGATATCTTAATGTCGTCTTCTATGTCAGGAGTATCAACTTGTGAATCAGTGATGCTTATGGCAATACAAATGATCAAGAATACGCCAAATAATACGGCAAGTGCCCATATGGATCGGCTCCTCCAGCTTTGTCCGCCCAGGAAACCTATACTGATGAGCAAAAGGATAGATATGATCCAGAGAAGCCATAACAAGTTTCTGGTGTCATGTATCTGCTCCCGAATGTCATCGAAATCATTCAGGGTTTGATCATTATCAAACATAGCATCTCTCAGGTCTTCCTCAGTAACGGTGTAGCCGCTTCCGATATAACTACGAATATCGTTGAAGCTATCTATATTTTCGGGTTGGAGTTCCTCTACAATATCTACTTCATCAAATACCCACCCATTGGATACGTACTCACGTGCAGTTTCCAGAAAATCGTCATTGCCCTCTCCCATAGATTTACGTAGGTCCTCCTCGGTGAAGACCGATCTGTCTGGTATTTCATCGCCGACTAACTCATCGACAGCATTGGCGATGATGGCATCGATGTTGACCCCAAGCAAGTTTTTGAATTGCTGATACGGTACACCAGCCGGACGGCAATCCGGCAGGTTGTTGGGTGAAAGGCTATCTAATTGTGAAGCAAACTCTGTAATGCTGCATTGGGGGAGGGTGTTGAACATCCCTTTCAGTTTCGTATCTCCCAAATCTGAGATGACTTCGAGCGCGGTTGCTTTCCTATCGGTGAGGTCAATCGTAAGATCGATGGTGTCGATTTCTCCGGTGGCGTAAGCAGCAATATTGTGAACGACTTCCTCCAGACGAGCATCTACCCATGATTGATCCATTACTGCTTTTATGGCGGAGGATATCTCGTCCCGGCTCAATGTGATCCCAAATGGAAGATCAACAACTGTCCCTATGTTTTTCTCAACGGTGGGCGTAATCAATTCGTCCAGGAGGTATTCATAAGTTGCTTCACCCGAAACGATATCTATGGCTGCTGACGCAATTGCATCGACAATATCCACTATCTCGAGTGACACAGTAAATGTCTGCGAATCATTCGTAAAGTATGGTTTCACCTGATTAAGAGCTGTTTCCAATTGTGAAGCCAGCCATTCTTCCGGAACTGCGATTTTCAGGGAAGCCTCAACATCATCTTGACTAACGGTCAGGTCATAGGGTAGTCTGTTCAGATTCTTGAGGATTTCCTCGGCTGCATAGTCAATAAAATCGTCGTATAGACTTGAATAGGCCTCGCCATGGAGTATATCGCTTTTGATCACCTCTATAGCCGTATCTACTCTTTCTCTAAGTGGCAGAGTATATGTGAATTCATCCGTATCGCCCAGCAAGTAAGGGATGATAGCGTTGGTTGCTGATTCAAACTGGGCCTGCAACCATTCGGGAGGGAGTATTTGGCTGGCAGCGGAGACGATCTCCTCTCTTATTGGGGAAAACTCAACAGGATTATTGCCTTTTGTATCGTTTTTATCTACATCATCCAGTGCTGCCGGCAGAACATCATCGTAAATAGAGTTGTATATATCTGCCTTTTCCATCTGGTCGTTATAGAAGCTGGCATTGCCAAACGAGTTGTCAAACTGGGTCACTATCAGCGCCATGATAAACAGGGCCAGGAAAAGGATAATGAGTGGGATCGTCAGTAGACGTCTAAGCCATATCATAAGCATTTATTCTTGATAAATGGAGTTTTGGCAATGCATTTGCTCAAAGGAAATATAGTCCCAGTAATCGGTAAAGTCAAGTGAATAAATAATGAATGAATTCTGACTTTATGCAATGTTGGTGTTCGAGCTACATCAGCGATGGTCAAGGCGGTTTGCCACTGCATGTGTTGTCCAGATGTCAACCCCGATGTGATTTTGATTTATGGTTTTTGGGTGATATTAGGTGCTATCCATGTTCCAATAAGAGGAATCCGTGCAAATAGACGTAAAGCTGCTGTTTGGAGGAAGACCCATACCAGTGATTTTGCACTGTTTTGGGTTGAGTCTTCTTTAGTTGTTTCAACTTTTGTAATTCTTTTTGTCAGCTTCAACCCGGATGGATTTATTCTTGTCTGAACTTGCTACTTTCTTAGGTTTTACTGCCTTCGTTTCGGTAGTATCTTCTTCAACCGGTTTTATTGCCTTCTTGTGCTTCTCAGGTTTAGTCTGGGGTGGCGCTTTCTTCACTGTTTGTGCAGGTTTCTTTTTCTGTTCTGCTTCACTTTGTAGGAGATCCAGTTTGGCAGATTTCTTGGGTTTTTCTGCCCCGAGTTTGATAGCATCCTTTTTGACTGGTTTCGCTACCGTTCCATTTTGCACGATTTTTTCTTGGCCCAGTTCTTTCTTCGGTTTAGCTTGAATCGATTTGTTCACGATCGGTTTTGCTGTCTTTTTTGGTTTTCCGCTTTTGGTTTCTAAAGCATCTTTTTTAACCGGTTTAGTTGCATCGCTTTTTGCGGCTTTAGCTTGCGCTGCCTGTTTGGTTCTCTTCGGTGTATTCTCAACGATTTCTTCCATCGCTTCTTTCGAGACCTCCTTATGTTTGATTGGTTTCCTGCGAGATTGTGCAGATTCTGTTTTGTGAGGCTTTTCATGTTTTTCCAGATGAAATTCAAGACTATTTTTACTTCTGAAAGCGCTGGCCACACTTGTTTGGTAATTTGGGTGGGAAGCGGTAAGAGAATGTTCCCCACGGTTCACGTTTCTGAATCCATAGATGCCATCTGCCTTGGTTGAAGCATGCGTCAGAATTCTTCCTTCTTTGTCTGCAAGAACCACATTGCTCCCTTCAATGGGTAGCCCGGTTGCTGAGCACAGCACGAGTCCGTATATCTTGGTTGGCCTTCGTAACCAATATGCGAGGAATAGTAATAATCCTGCCAGCATTGCCATGGAGAGTGATAACCCGAGAAACCAGGCCGAGGCGCGAGGGGTTGCGGTTGGTTCGGGTACGGGAGTTGTGGTTGGGGTAGAGATTGGAGTCGAAGTGGCGGGTGGTGCCGCAGTTCCCTGAGCCGTTGTGGTTACTGGTTTCCCTCCGATCGGATTGGTTTCATTGCTGTGTATGCTATACGAGTCATTGGTGATGATGGTTTCATCGGTGAGGTCGGGATCTATTCTTACAACAAGTTTAACCGAACCGCGATCGCCGGCATTCAGGATTCCCAAATCCCAGGTGACAGTACCATCAGATTCACCCCCTCCCTTGGTTGCGCTTACAAAGA
>JABHWQ010000405.1 GCA_018657655.1 Chloroflexota bacterium
ATGTTCACCGGGCTGGCGGCACTGCGGGACACGTTGCGCATCTGGGAGGCGGAGTCTCCGGTTGAGCACCTCCAGTCCTTCGATTTGGGTGAAATCGACGCCACTGATCCGATACAGATAGGTGCGCAGGTCAAAGGCTGGCTGGTTGCCTTGGGGCTTCTTCCGCCCGTTTTTCTTGTCGGCTAACGGGGCGCCTCAACATCGACGCGATCCTCCAGGCTGGACAGATATTCTTCGGTCTGGACATCGTATTGGGCGATCTGCTGACGATAGGTGTCATAGAGGGTACACACTCCCGACAATGGGATTAGATGAAGGTAGGTATGTGGATGGGTAAATGCGCTCAAGGGGGGGCAAGTTCTAAAGCTCCCGCAAAAACGCGACCGTTAGTGGGACTCTCGGTTGAAGACTACCAAAATTTTGTCGCTAATGCCGAGTTGCTCGAAGAAGGTTTTTTTGCCTATGACGAGTCGCTTGAAGCAAAACCAGAGCGAAGGGTGTCGGAATTTGAGCCCCCGATATCCAGTTTGTACAGGATGTCGAAACTTAGGAGGTACTATGCCATCAGGTACGGCGACAAATGCCCCGCAGATGAATTTGCTATGGAATGTTGTCGAAAGGGACTGATAGGAGCATCGCATTTCTTTCGATCTAGCATCCTATCGGCAGTCAAGGATTGCTGTAATAACTCATCTCCAGTTCTGATTTCAGGAGAGACAGGCACAGGGAAAGAGGCGGTCGCTAAGTGCATACACCAAATGGGTAAATACAAAGATAAAAAATTTGTTGCGGTGAATTGTGGAGCTATTCCTTCTGAGTTGCTGGAAAGCGAGATATTCGGAATAGCGAAGGGCGCGGCAACGGGTATTACTGATGACAGGCCGGGCTTTGTGGAAGAGGCAGACGGTGGGATTTTGTTTCTTGATGAGATTGGTGAGATGTCCCCCGCCATGCAGGGAAAAATGCTACGATTCCTAAATGATGGTACGTTTTATCGGGTCGGCGAACGTAAAGAACGATCTGTGGAAACGAGGATAATTTCTGCGACAAATAGAGATATAGAAAATGAGATTAAGAACGGGAATTTCAAAGAGGACCTCTACTGCCGAATTAACACGATGCAGATTGACATATGGCCGTTATGTCTACGACCAGGAGATTTGCTTATCCTGACGTACTTCTTCATCCAGGAATTCAACGCCAAAAATAACGATCAGATAAAGGCTGTGACTATTAAATTTCTAACCCAATTATTAGAACATAGATGGAAGGGGAATGCCAGAGAACTCAAAAATTCTATTGAAAGACTCGGGAATGTAATGAAGGCAGAAAACTCAGACTGCTTTTTTATGCTGGACTTCGGCTTAGATGGTGTAGAAACAATCTCTAAGAGTATAGAAAAGTATATCCCTGTAATTCCCATTGAGGATCTGTGCAAAGTCGACTTGTCAGGCATAATGGAAGACAGGGGTAAACACGCTCGCGCTGCACCTGACTTCTGGAAATTTGAGGAAAGGTTGAGGATGATAGCCGAGGAACGAAGAGAAATGGACATATCTCCAGATGACTATGAACCCTTTTCGTTTGAAGGGGTAATTCTAAGGCGGTTTGGGGATCCCCAAGAAGATACGCGGGAATTCGGTAATGAACCCTCTTCGCAGAAAAATGAGGAGTATCGAGCCTCAGAGCTCTTGGCCCAAGCGAAAGAAGAAGTGTGGGATGAACTCCTGAAGCTCAAATACAAGGCGCTAAGGAGAAAGTACAGCAGACGGCTACTAGAGAAACACGACACTATCAAGAGCGCCCATGAGGCTGCTGGTACTTCATATAAAACTTTCAACAAATGGTTGAACTGGGTAGATCCAGATCTTTCATCGACCGAATAGCGTATTGCCGGGGTTAAACCTCTTTCCATCATCTCTTGGTTCGTACTGATTATTTCAATAGGGTAAATAGCTGGAAACCGAGAATGACCAAAGTTAAGCGGAAAGCTGAATTATACCTAACCCGACATTGGGTAGAATCCGGGCGTTGATGATTACAAATTGCGAGAGATGGGAATTTCTCCCAACTTAATGGACAAAATTCCCATTACGATAGGAGTTTTGACTATTGCCGGGTAAATAAATAAAAAAGAACCACGAAGAGAAATAAAGGGCTATCTGCTTGTTCCTAATGAACATACAGATGGCCCTTCTTCTTTGGCATCCAAATTGCGTAAGAGATGGACGAATTCAAGCACACACCCATTCCTCAGAAAGGAGGTGGATATGAACACAGTCAAAAGGACAACCCGGGACACCGACGGAGCTGGAAACCCCAGGGTCCTATACAACATCGAGGAGGCTTGTGAGATGCTCAGCATGTCGCGTTCCAAGATCTACGATCTGATATCTCAGGGGAAGATTCGCGTGGTGAAACTCGGAACGGGTCTGAATTCGGGTGTTCGGTTTCGCTTGGCAGACCTCACAGCCTTTGCTGACAGCAATGTTCGTTGATAGTAGAGGAAAGCTGTGAATCGTCCAAATACAGAGAGCAGGATATGTTGACGATGGCAGGACCGGGCAGTCGGATTCGGTATCGCCTCGTTGATCTGCAGAACTGGCTCACGCTGCAGGAAGTAGATTCCGAAAGATGGGCCACAAACGAGTTCGCCCCGGTGAAAGCTCACCAGGGCGAACCAACCCCTTCCCATGGGCGTCGCAGACCTTTGCCGAGGAGCAACGAGCCCAATAGAAAGGTATACGTATGTCTCTAAATAATAACAGTTTTCACCCCCAGAATCAACTTGTTCTAAAAATCGGACGTGTAGTCCTGAAGTTCGCATCGAGCCGCAGAGCCCTCAAGGACGCTGGAGGGGGCTGGGCACTGTGTACCGTCCTGGGCCAGGGAGACGGATTTTGGCTTTTGACGGGCGTTCTCCAGTTCTCTTTTCGGGATCTGGGTTTTCGTCGTGCGCCTAAAGATAACTCGGAACGGCGCTGCATTGAGCGCAAGGCCTGGCAATACGGTGATGATCTTATAAATAGGATAATGGAGGAGGGGATCAATGAGCATAAAAAATGGTAATTCCCCTCTCCTGAATGACCGTCACCTGGAAGACCTCCGGTCTTCGGGATTGTCAGATGAAACGATAAAAGCCTCTCGGTGTTACTCGGCTTCAGCGACAGAGGTCCACCACATCACCGGTATGGATGTAGGTCCGGGATTGGTTATTCCGTACGGCGGTATTCCCACTGCTCCAGCGACTCGCATTTCAACGGGAAGTGCGAGGATCGGCCGGAATGACGCCTGTCCCTGCGGCAGCGGAAAGAAAGCCAAAGAGTGCTGCTGGGACACTCCGCAGGGGCCTCCACTTGCACGGGTGAAGCCCGATAATCCTCCCCTCTTCAACGGGAAGCCGGCCAAGTATTTGACTCCCAAGAAGGCCGGAAACCATCCGTATTTCCCCCCCACATTAGACGCTCAGGTGCTGGACGATCCTTCCCGCATGCTGCTCATCACAGAAGGGGAGAAAAAGGCGCTGAAGAGCGTGCAGGAGGGATTCGACTGTGTGGCCCTGCCCGGTGTATGGGGATTTGTTCAGAAGAAGGACGGGAAGAGCGTTCCCATCCCGGAACTCGATCGGATAAAGTGGGAAGGACGATCCGTTTTCATTGTCTACGATTCGGATTTAGCAGACAACGAGAGCGTCCAGTGGGCCGAATGGCGTCTTGCCGAACTTCTCGTCCAGCGAGGGGCCGACGTGAAAGTCGTCCGTATCCCGGGGAATGACGATGAAAAAAAAATGGGCCTGGATGACTTCCTCAGTGCTTACGGAAAGAAGGCGTTTCAGAAATTATTGGATCAGGCCACAGTGCCAGCGCCACCCAATGGGTATATCCCGATCTCCGGACCTTACTGCATTGAGAAGGGAAGAATGGGCTACACCAGGGTCGAGGGGCGAGGTGGATCAGCCGTCAAAGTCTTTGTGCCTCTGAGCAACTTTGATGCAAAGATAGTAGCAGAACGTGCCATTGATAATGGAGTAGAGGTTTCGCGTGGCTTTGTCCTCGAAGGGCGTCTTGCCAATGGGTGCCAGTTGCCCAGCATAGAGGTTACGGCTGCGCAATTCAACTCCATGGGCTGGGTAACGCAGCACTGGGGGGTACAAGCCTGTATTGCGGCCGGGGTATCTGCCAAGGACCGGCTGCGTGAAGGCATCCAGCTCAACAGTGCAGATGCCGAAATTCGGCACACCTTTGCACATACTGGATGGCGGAAGATCAAGGGGCGGTGGCGATACCTGCATGCCGGCCTGAGTGATATTCAGGTTGCGCTGGATCCTCCTCTGGATCAGTACGCTTTACCGGAAAGTCCCGATGATATTCCAGGCGCATTTCGCCACTCGCTGTCATTGCTTGATATTGCTCCTGATGAGATAGCAATCCCATTGCTGGGGGCAGTCTATCTGGCGCCTGTATGCGAGTTGCTGCACCCGGATTTTGCGGTTTTTCTGGTAGGCAAAACCGGGAGTTTGAAAAGCACGCTTCTGGCGCTTTTTCTCAGCCATTACGGTTCTTTTGGGCGCACCAATCTTCCAGGATCTTGGGAATCTACGGATAATGCCCTTGAACTCAGGCTCTTCGCCTTGAAGGATGTTCTCTGTCCAATAGACGATTATGCTCCCCAGGCCGATTCGTATGGTCAGCGAAAGTTGGAACAGCGCCTACATCGAATTATCCGAGGAGTGGGAAATATCTCAGGGCGATCGCGCTTGAATGCGGATCTTTCGGCCAGATCCACGTATCCGCCCCGTGGCCTGCTCGTTTCTACGGGTGAGGACCTTCCTTCGGGACAGTCTATTCTCGCACGGCTTCTATCCGTAGAAGTGGAGCGGGAAAAGCTGAATATGGAACTGATAACGGAAGCCCAGCAGAAGGCCGATCGATTACCGCATGCCATGGCTGGATATATCGACTGGCTTACACCTCAGATGGATCGACTGCCCGAATATTTATCTGCTCAGTGGCGTGAAAATCGCACTCGATTTACTTCGAATGGCGGCCATCTTCGCATTCCGGAAATCTTGGCCTATCTAACTTTGGGAATGGATCTATTTGCAGCCTGCGCTCTGGATATAGGAGCCCTATCCGAGACTGGGGTCAGGGAGTTATCCGACCGCACTTATACAGCGTTGATACGCCTTGGGGAGGCCCACGCACGGCGGGTGATAGAGGAAGATCCTGCAGACATATTTCTATCTACCCTGTCGGCTATGCTGGCCCAGGGAACGGCCATCCTATCCCATCGGGATATTGCGACGGATCTTTCCAATATCGTGGGCTGGAACGACGAGGAATATGCCTATCTCATCCCCAAAGCGGCGCACAATGCCATTGGGCATTATCTACGGCAAGGTGGAGGGCATTTCCCGTATTCCCCTCAAGCCCTTTATAAAGCCTTAGATGCTCGAGGTATTTTGGTAAGGGGGAAGGATGGGAAGAGCACCCGGCAGATCAAAATTAGAGGAAAAAACCAGAGAGTGCTTCAGATCCCCCTTCAATCGCTCGAAGCCGATCGGGAAGAGGGAAATGAAGTAACACTTACGGTAGCATCGGGGTAACCCCAATACTCGAATCGATGCATCTCATAAGCATATTAAAAACAATGGATTGAAAGATGGTAACCCCAGTAACACTCAAGAGACCAGAGAGGTTGTCGAGAAAGCAGTGGCAGAGCACAAAACCTGTCACAACGGTTCGACCATCCTCATCCTCTATCCTGGTGTTACTGGGGTTACCTGGATCCAAGACCAATGCTTGCTGAGAGTTAAAGGGCCTCTCTGGGATAGGAAGTCGATTTAAAAGTGTTACTCGAAGTGTTACTGAAATTGATCCATCGATAAAAGAGAACGGCAAAATTCAATTTTCAGGAGAGAGCAATGGAATGTCCCATTAACGGGATCATCATTCCCCCCAACAGGCGACCCTTACGAAATCTCGAAGAGCTGGCGGAATCTATCGAACAGGTGGGTTTATTGCATCCCATTATCATCAATGAAAATAATCGCCTCCTGGCAGGTTATCATCGGCTGGAAGCCTGCAGATCACTGGGTTGGGCCGATATTCCCGTCCATATACTCAGGGTGGATGACATTGAAGAGCAGCTTGTTGAGATCGATGAGAATCTGATCCGAAACGAGTTGACGATTCTCGATCGGGCCGAACAGTTGAAACGCAGGAAGGAACTCTACGAGGAGTTACATCCGGAAACCAGGAGAGGAGTAGCAGGCGGCAAGGCCAGTGGGGCCAGCCGGCGGGGAGAAAAACGAACAAGTGCGGACAATGCATTTGTTCAGGATACCGCAGAGAAGACAGGCCGTGCTCGACGCACCATTGCTGAAGATGTACAG
>JABHWQ010000298.1 GCA_018657655.1 Chloroflexota bacterium
CGCTACTGTGACAAGAACTGGAAAGCATCTATCCGTTTGCTTGACGAAGGGCGGTTAGAGGCTTGCCTCGCTTTCCTTGGAGAGATGGATGCGCAAGCTACCCTGCGATCTGCCCGTAAGAACCCCAATCATAATATTGCTTTGGAAAGCTTTTTGCGCACCATTGATCCCTGGCGGGGCCGCCGCTCACCCCTGCACAACGGTAGCCAGATCGAAGCGCGCCTGGGATTTGGGCTTAGGGGGATACGTATTCGCAAACCACCTAATAGAATGTCTTTGTACATTCGCAACCCCAACCGACGCGGCTACCTGTGGGGGGAAGTTCATTCGTTGGTAGATTGGTTTAGTATTTCCCCCGTGAAATTCGGCTGCGCTCCGGGAAAAACGACGCGGTTGATCATGAAAGTGGATGCCGACCGCTGGCCGTGCAGGAAACGAAGCTGGTCGCTGGGAATGGGGTTGTATGAAATTATCCTGTTCGATCCAGAGCAACGTTCAATAAGGCGGATTAGAAAGACTACCGCTCCGGGATATTGGACCCTAATTAGTGCAAACATAGCTCTATTCATCCTTATGATGACAGTTATGCTGACTATGGTGATGTTAATAGGAGATTAGCTGAGATGCCATTAAAACAAGGGCAAATCCTCAACAATCGTTATCTCATCGTTCAGAAAGTGGGCCAGGGCGGCATGGCAGCTATCTATCTTGCTACAGATACTCGCTTACCTGGTCGTCAGTGGGTAATTAAAGAGATGAGCGAAAGCATGATCCAGGATCCACAGGAGCGGGCACAGGCAGTAATGGCTTTCGAACAAGAAGCGGTGTTATTGGCCAACCTCAATCACCCAAATCTGCCACGGGTGGTGGACTCGTTTTCTCATAATGGGCGACAATATTTGGTGATGGAATACATCCACGGGCAGACGTTGGAGAACTTGATGGCGAAGCGCACATCTCCTTTTTCAGAAGAGGAAATCCTTCCGTGGGTGATCCAGCTTTGTGATGTGCTTACTTACTTGCACAGTCAGCAACCTCAGCCGATTATTTTTCGGGATTTGAAGCCTTCCAATATAATGGTGACGCAAGCTGGACGCATCAAGTTGATTGACTTTGGTGTTGTGCGATTTTTCAAGCATGGGAAGAGGAAGGACACCCAAGCCTTTGGCACGATAGGTTACGCAGCTCCGGAGGCTCAACATGGACAGACTGATGCCCGCAGTGATCTTTACTCGCTCTGTGTGGTCATTTACGAATTGCTCACCGCTTACGACTCAACTACTACTCCTTGGAAGTTGCCTTCCATTCGCAAGCTGAACCCTGCTATTTCGCAGCATGTTGAAATGGCAATATTGAAAGCATTGGAACTCATTCCTGACCACCGCTTTCAGAGTGTGGCGGAATTCAAAGATGCTTTGATGTCAGTTCCAGCGCCTCCTGCGTTTTCTGATTCATCTATACTAATATGTTTACGTTGTGGTAGCGAAAGTCGCCCTGGAGCGAAATTTTGTACAATTTGTGGAAGCCGTATTCCTTCCCGCAAGGATACAAGTTCTCCAGCACCTAGTTACCCCATTGCTGGCACATCCATAGTCCTACCCCCTTCTTTATCATCCGTGCCAAGTGATATCCCATCAACACAGCTTAAACAACCTCTTGAAGAAATTAAACGTTATGGACGGGCTGAATACTATTCTCCAATGGATATCGACCATGAATATCCTCTCAAGATTGGATTGCTATTAGAACGACACGGACGAAAAATAATTACAAAAGCTCGTGTCAAGTGGGCGTCGGTATTTATTGCCACCCTTGAAGAAGAGCCGACTCTCAGGATCGTACCATCCTCAAGCTATTTCCAAATATCGCCTGCATCTCGAACGTGTACAGTCAAGAAAGGCGATGATGTTTTTGTAAATTTCAAGGTTAGGCCCATTCAATTACCAGGGGACCCAAGTGGGATATGTAATTTGAGTGTAGATTTTGAATATCGAGGTGAAGTTCTTAGAACGGTTAATCTAGATGTACAGGTACAACACAAATTCTCTCTTGGCCCTTTCAAGATACCTCGTCCGTATTGGCGTGCTTTTGGTGTGATAGGAGGTACAATTGGTTTCCTGGATGGTATGGTAAACGTATCTCAGTTAGTCACATGGGCGGATTCGACAATTTGGCGGGTAATCATCATAAGTGGAATTGTTGCTTCAACTACGCTTCTGCTTATCAGTATCCTTTTATGGCGGCGCGTAGGCAAGCGGGTAGCCCAGAGATTTAGTATCTAATCTGATTCTATTATGTCAAATACTCTATTTACTGTTCTGTATACCGTTTCTCTCTTGTGTCTCGCTGTTTATGGCTTTCATTCTCTGATATTGTCAATCCTTTTTCTTTTTCAACGAAATAAAGTTACCGGAGTGCTACCATCACCGCAAGACTGGCCCGAAGTTACCGTGCAATTACCTCTTTACAATGAACAGTTTGTTGTTGAGCGTCTGATTGATGCTGCCTGCGCGCTGGATTATCCGCTGGGGTGCCTCACCATTCAAGTGTTGGATGATTCTACCGATGCCACGACCCAACTGGCCCGTGAACGGGTTAAGTTTCACCGAGAAAAGGGTTTA
>JABHWQ010000496.1 GCA_018657655.1 Chloroflexota bacterium
CTGCGGTGATAGCTCCACCACCCCTGCCACCGGTGTTTTTGATATCGGCGATGTCACTTTTAATCAGTTCGGAATAATCTTCGTACATCGGCATTTCCCACATTCTCTCGCCTACCTCGTCTCCAGCGCGAACCACTCTATCGACTATTCGCTGGTTGTTACTGAAAGCGCCGGTACAGATATCACCCAATGCGATTTGACAGGCCCCGGTCAGTGTAGCTATGTCTACAATCGGAGACAGCCCGATTTTATTAGCATAGCTCAGGGCATCAGCCAGGATTAACCTTCCCTCTGCATCGGTGTTGAGAATCTCTACGGTTTTACCGTTCATAGCTTTGATCACATCTCCGGGCTTATAGGCAGTGCCGCTAGGCAGGTTTTCGGTGGCGGGTACCAAACCGGTTACGTTGATCTTCGGTTTCAGTTCCCCGATAGCGCGCATGGTGGCGATGACAGAAGCACCACCGGCCATATCACCTTTCATCTCATCCATTTTGGCTGAAGGTTTAATGGAAATACCGCCCGAATCGAATGTTAATCCTTTGCCCACAAGGCCGAGAGTTTTCTTGGAATTCTCGTCGCCTTTATAGGTCAGGATGATGAATTTTGGCGGCTGTTGGCTTCCCTGGGCAACCCCCAGGAGACCACCCATACCGAGTCTCTGCATATCTTCTTTTTCCAGGATTTCAATCCCTAATCCAAACTCATCAGCTACTTCCTTTGCTTTTTGGGCCATATCTGTTGGAGTCATGAAATTCGAAGGTTGATTGACCATATCACGGGCCAGCATAGCCGCTTCAGCCAAGATTGTGCCCTTCTTGATTGCTGCTCGAAGTTTGGCGGCTTTGTTTTTGGTTTGCTCGGTAATGAGGAGTTGCTTGATCTCTTTACGATCCTTTTTCTTGCGCTGATGCTGATTAAAGGTGTATAACCCCATCATGCTACCCTCTGTGATTGCTTGAGCGACTTCTTTAGGGTCAAGTCCTCCGGCGCCGGCTCCATGCAGGATGGTGGCTACTCTCTTCGCGCCGGCTCCTCGTAGCGATTTGCAGGCTACAGCCGTGATTTGCCGAACTTTCTCAAGGTCAAAGTTCCTCTGTTTTCCAAGCCCGACCACCAACACCATCTCGGGAGTTATTTTCCCTAGCGTATGAATTACTGTGGTTTCATTGAATGTTCCTTTGATCTGCCCTTTGGCAATCATTTTGGAGATCGCCCCATCCATTGCATTATCTACTGCGCCGGTGGCACCGCCCGGAGACTTCACTCCTTCGAAGAGATTTACAATGATGGCATCTGTGGCCATTTCGGTGATGTTCCCGGTAGCAACTCTAACGTTCATTGAATTCCTCCAACAGCTTGCTTATTATCATTTTTAGTCGTCACCCTTTGAATGACAACATTAATTACTTTAGCCCAACCTGTAGTATTCCTGCAAAAACTCAATAGCTTGTTCGGTATCGCCTTTTTCTAGCGCATTCAGTGCTTTCCTCAACAGCTGGACTCCGTTTCGAAGACACGCTTCGAATTGCTCTCCGATGCATCAGGATACCTGGGCTTTGTCAAGCTCCGCGCAATCATCCGCCAGAATGTCCTTCAGTTCCTCTATACCGGATTGAATGGCACCTG
Source organism: Chloroflexota bacterium (assembly GCA_018657655.1). Lineage (GTDB taxonomy): Bacteria > Chloroflexota > Dehalococcoidia > SZUA-161 > SpSt-899 > JABMQN01. The sequence continues at coordinate 1,630 of JABHWQ010000496.1, forward strand.
AACTCTTGATGCTGTCTTTGAGCGCCCAGACCCTTTTTCGAGTATTATTCCCTTCCATCATTGAATCCTCTCTATGGGAAGTCCCTGTTGTGCGGGTAACATTTTACTGTACTCATTCAGTAGCAGTATTGCTTGATCTGTGTTTCCATGCTCAAGATTCGAGAGAACCGCTTCGAGTGTTTTAACCTCTCCGTTTAACCATATTTGCGGGCTGGGTCCACAGCAAGGGGTGCGTTCATCAGCCCACTCACAAATGGCAGCCTTTATTTCAATCATCTTTCGAATTTCTTCGATGCAGGGGTTCAGTTCGTCCTGATCGCGTAGTCGCGTACACAAAGCTTCCATTTGCTCTTTGCTGATTATCAACGTGTCGTTATCGTTTTCGACGTTTGAGTTCATGAAGGGATCACACCTTGGTATTCTTCGAGTAGCCTCTTTGCATTATCAATATCGCTATTCTCGACAGCTGCCACAACCGAGTGCAGCAAACGGACTTCGGTTTCCAGGCGTGTGGCTATTTCACGGACAGCCTCTTCCGAAGTGGCTCAGCACCCAACATGTGATTCCAATGCCAGTCTCGATTTGATAGCCAGCATTTTCTTGACCTCTTTTCCGCAGGATTCAAGGTCTGCTGAATCCTCGATCCTTTGCATAAGGTCTTTCACTTGGACCTTGCTTATTTTGAGAACCATCGGTTTCTTTTTCCCCGGGTGGATCGACTGACGTCAGCCGATCTAACATTACTTTAATGTCGGAAATGCCTGATGCCGGTGAACAACATTGCCAGGTTGAGTTTGTCCGCCGCCTGAATTACCAGCTCATCCCGAACTGAACCACCGGGATGTACCACGGCAGTGACACCGCCGTCAGCCGCTGCCTCAATTCCATCAGGGAAGGGGAACATGGCATCGGAGGCAAGTACGCTTCCTTTGGCCTCTTCCCCCGCTTTTTTCAGGGCGATCTGGACGCTATCGATTCTACTGGGTTGACCAGCACCCATCCCAAGAAGGGTAGGTCCTTTCGTGAGGACAATAGCATTTGACTTCACATGTTTGGCTACCTTCCATGCAAATAGCAGGCCCTCCATCTCCTCGGCGGTCGGAGGACGTTTACTCACCAGTCGCCATGTTCGGGGATCTTCTTCGAGCATATCACTCTGCTGAATTAGTAACCCACCGCCAACACGCCGGTAGTCAAGATGCATAGTCGAAACGACATCCTTGGGCAAACCCATGTCGAGAATTCTGAGGTCCTTCTTGGTTTTAAGTATCTCCAATGCCTCTGATTCGTATTCCGGCGCGATGATGATTTCGTAAAAAGTTTTGACCACTTCTTCTGCCATAGCGCGGTTTACCGGTCGATTGACGGCGACAATGCCCCCGAATGCAGATACTGGATCTCCGGAAAGCGCCCTTCGATACGCTTCATCCAGATTAGGGTGAGAAGCCAACCCGCAGGGATTTGTGTGTTTAATGATAGCGACAGTCGATTCAATAAACTCAGTCGCAGCATTCCAGGCGGCATCGGCATCCAGGATGTTGTTGAACGAAAGCTCTTTGCCCCAGAGTTGTTTTGCCTCCGCGATAGTGTTCTTTCTCGATACGTCGCCCACTCGAGCTTCTTCGTAGAAAGACGCGGCTTGGTGAGGATTTTCACCGTATCTCAGCCCGAACTTCTTCTTGAGGGCGATGGTCATATTATCCGGTAATTTGTTCCCATCCTGGAGTAGATACTGCGCAATAGCTGTATCATACATGGCCACATGTTGAAATGCCTTTTGGGCCAGTTTTTGCCGTTCCTGATTATTGATATCGCCGGAGCGCAGCATTTCGAGTATGCGGGGATAGTCGTCAGGATCAATAACTACGAGTACCCACGGGAAATTCTTGGCTGAAGCGCGGATGAGGGTTGGGCCACC
>JABHWQ010000499.1 GCA_018657655.1 Chloroflexota bacterium
CTTGCTAAGCATGATCTCAACTTCACGAAGCTTCGTTATGATCTGCTCGGATCCGTACCTCTTCTTGCTCACTAAAAACCCCCTTTCAAATCAGTCCAAGTCTAACATTTTACCTGGACTAGTTTTCGGGGGTCAGGTCAGTTCCCGTGCGATCGATATACAAAGTGGACAAGCAGGCTCTATCAAGAGAAATCAGAACTTCGTGCCATATTGGCCGTTGTTACAATCCCCTTTTTTTAGTAGTGTTGGATATTTTTGTGTCTCTTATGCCCGGTCCCGAAAAGAGCCCGAAGTTCAACAGGGCCGCAGTGTTTGATTCGTGGCATCTGCAACTGCATAACAGTAATACTGGTGCAGTTACGAACAGAGATAATGTTACTTTGCGGAATTGCACACATCTAAATGGCAGAGTAGTGCCAGTTAATGGAAGGCATTATGTTCATAATAATGGAGCGAAATCACCTAACGAGAAAGTAGAAACATGTCCGCTGTGTGGTGATTTAGTGAAATCAGGTTGGGGAAGGTGCGTTCATTGCGGTGAGGTATTGGAAAGAAATGCCAGAATACCAGCTACGCACAATGAAAAAAGTCGCAACTATCAGTGGAAGAACAGCCCCCCATCGTGTAGTTGAATCCCTTGGTGGCAAAAGCAGCAGGGAAGGTTCGTGCTCTTTGTGTGGCGATATGGGTAGAGCCGATTGGGAGAGATGCCTCGTTGTGGCGAGTCCATGGACGGACTTTAAAAGTTACCGGTTTTGTGGGGAAGAAAGGGCACAACAGCTACCAAAAAGGCGGCTCTTAATCGTGCCGATGAATCTCTTAGGACTGGCGAATAGGTGCATGTCCTGAGTGCGGAGATGTGGTGAAAGAAGGATGGACAACCTGTGGCCGATGTGGTGAATCGCTAGATAAGCTTCCGATGTTGTCTAATCCGTTGCGTAGTAAATCTTTGGTAATCAATCGGAAAGCTGTGCTTCATTGTGGCGAAAAATACCCTAGAGTCAAAACCATGAAAACATGCTCACTATGTGGGGATATGGTCAGGGCGGGCTCGGAAAAATGCCCTCGTTGTGGCGAACCTTTGGAAGGAGCATTGATGTTGCCCTCGCTATGGTCTCGTAAAGAGGTGGTAGTTGATCAAAAGCCAATGTTGCCTTGAACTGATAGTGCCTGGCCTGTGCGCGGTGTATGACCCGGTTATCAGACCGTTGAGGCTGAAACTTATCGAGTTATCTGATAAAATGACCGGCACGCTATATGACATTATGTGTTCTTCATGCCACCGCGTGCCGGTCTCAAAGTAAACCTTAAATTTCGTGAAATACCCGAATACATTAAGAATATTTTGATTTTAGTTGTCAATTGGTAAGAGCCGGGTTGTTATTCAGTTCATGTGAGACCATTGCTCAGCTGCAATGCATTCTTGGACTTCGTCACCCCACCATACAGCGTCTCCTGAGTATTTCCCTGACTTGGCATAAGCTATGCCGGTGCTTTTTAGATAGGCTACCGCGAATCTGTACAATCCGGGCAGTTTGTGGCAAACAATCTCCCTAATCGGTCCAAGTGAGATTACTTGAGGAACGCTACAAGTCTGTCTGCCATTTTCGATCTTGCACACGCGCCACATTCCAACATCATCTTCATCAATGTATACTTGAATACTGGTCATTTGGGATATGAATACCTCTTGGGGTTTTTCTTGCTTTAGCATTGCTCATACCTCCTTTGATGGCCGATAAAACAATTACTACGGCTTTTCTAGCTATATGAGGTTGTGCTTGTTCAGGCGATCTTTTCCCATGGGATTCACCTCCAGACGGCGTACAAGATGGCTTGTTTGGAAATGCTACGCCTTTTCTTGTAAGGGAGTTAAGAATACACCTCACTATTAATTTCTAACAGAGGGCGTACATGCAATTATTTCGAAACTTGGGGCAGCATATATTTGGTGGAAAACAACCAGGGAATCGTGGTGGTTTTTGTGTGGATTAAAGAAAAACGCCCCGCAACATTGTGCGGGGCGTGCCGTTGTTAGAACAAGTAACTAAGGAAGCTCTGAATAGGTGGTGACTTCCGGGGTCTGGGGGTGTCCCCCAGGTATAAAAGTCCCCCAAGACTGGGGGATACAGGGGGTTGATCAGAGGTTCCCTAAAGGTATTCTAGTCTATATTACACCTTCTTCGGATAGCTTTCTGAGGTCGGCTTCGCTTGATCCTAAGAGTTCTCCGTATATCTCTGCATTGTGCGCGCCGTATTTGGGTGCTGCCTGATCCAATACTCCTGGAGTCTTGGATAACTTGATAGGGACACCAGGTAGAGGAACTGTGCCCAATTCGGGGTATTCAATATCCACTATCATTTCCTGAGCCCGTGCATGCGGATCTTCATAGAATTCGGCGATATTGTTCACTCGACCGTGTGGGACCCGAGCTTTTTCCAGTATTTCCGTTATCTCCTTGTAGGTTCGAATTCCGGCCCATTCACTAACGATCTCGAATAACGGCTCACGATTCTCGTAGCGGGAGATATCGTCGGTAAACCGTGGATCATCAAGTAAATCTTCGCGTTCGATCGTCTTGCAAAATCGCTTCCATATAAAATCGCCAATGGCGCTGATCATCATCCAGTCGCCATCTTTCGATTGGAAACAGTCGGTGAAATTAAAAAAACTGGCATTGCCGTTCTGTTCTCTAACCAGTCCGGTCAATTTGTATTCGGCGGCAAAGAGGGCGCCCCCCATGGCCGCACCGACGTTGAACATAGCCACATCGACGAATTGCCCGTCGCCGGTCTTTTCACGGTTGTACAATGCCATCATGGTACCCAGCGCCGCTGAGATGGCTGTTGAAAAGTCCATCGGGGCGGTGCCGTATCGAGTGGGGGGATGGCCGGGAAATCCGGTGAAACTCATCGGACCACACATAGCCTGGGCGATGGAATCGAAACAGTTTCGCTTGACATAAGGTCCGTGATGTCCGAAACCAGTGATGTGGGTCACGATGATTTTGGGATTTATCTTGCACAGTTCGTCATAGGCAAGAGCCTGTTCTTCCGGCGTACCAGGGATGAAGTTGTGCAGGACAACGTCCGCATCTTTGACCAGCTTTTGCAGAATCTCCTGCCCCTTTTCGGTTCGCGTATTGAGAGTGATACATTTTTTTTGGGCAGTAAGTATAACCGATGAAAAGATGGCATCTCCGTTGGGGGCAAATGGCCCGAACTTCCTATCTTCA
>JABHWQ010000191.1 GCA_018657655.1 Chloroflexota bacterium
CTTGCTAAGCATGATCTCAACTTCACGAAGCTTCGTTATGATCTGCTCGGATCCGTACCTCTTCTTGCTCACTAAAAACCCCCTTTCAAATCAGTCCAAGTCTAACATTTTACCTGGACTAGTTTTCGGGGGTCAGGTCAGGACCGAGACCATACTGACAGTAATACTGCCAGTAATACAGAGAGTAATACCCCATCTCCATATCCTACTCCATCTCCATATCCTTCTCCTAAACCTAAACCATTACCTAATCCTAAACCATATCCTAACCATAACCCTTCCTCACCAAAACGTAACTCAATACCAATTACCAATCCATTAATAGAAGAGGAGGATTATATCTGATGATGGTTATTTGATGATTACGGTCAGTTTAAGCACCCTTTAGAGGGGTGCTACTGACCTTCCTAAACATTGGCATGGTGCTCAACTTCCGGGGAACTGGCTCTTGTTAGGCTCTGCCAACCAATCCCTTGCCTTACTTGGTGATATGTTTGTAAAGCCATTTAAGGCAGGGGATGCGCCAGTACCTGAGTGAGCACCCTGATGGGGGGGTATGCCTCTTGGCAGGGCGGGTCCCATCTAATAGCGTGTATACACACACACATTTTTAACCAGTTCTGGCTATTTGACATAAATGGTTATTCCGCTATTGCAAGCTTTACCCTACGAGGTATAATGTGTACCACATTGGGGAGTGCAACCTAGTTGATGCGCGACTGGTGCCATAGGAGGTTAAAACTCGGTGGGGTTTAGGGGTGAAAATTACTAAAGCTTTATATCTCAAGGCCAAGACTGTTCTTAATGGCCCCGTCAATTTCAATCATTTTATGCTCGGCCAGTTCTCCACATTTATCACTAAGCCTCTCTTTACTGATAGTCATGATTGATGCTAGGTCAACCGTTCCATCCTTATTCAATCCACTCTCAGCAGATGTAAAATTGACCAAAAAGGGATAAGGCTTGTTTGCAGCTGTGGTTAGTGAGGCTACAATTACATTGGGGCTTACCCTATTCCCAATATCATTTTGAATAATTAACGCAGGCCTTTTCCCTGTTTGCTCACTACCCCTGCCCGGAGACCAATCTACCCAATATATTTCACCGCGCCGTATAGGGTCTGGCATATTATTCCTGCCACTCAGGAATTACTTCATGAGCAATATCTGAAGAGAGTTCTGCGAACTTCCTATGCTCCTCGGCCATTACCATGTAACCCTCTTCCATCTCTGCTTGCAAACGTTCGCGGGCAAGTTGCCGTAAGTGCGCCGCAAACAACTTGCTCCGGTTATTGTCATATTCTTCTTTTGCTACTTCGTCTGCTACTGCAACTAATTCCTTAGGTAGACTAATACTTATTTTTTCCATCTGGGTGGTCATAACTACACCTCTTACTATACGGTATTACCTATAATTCCTACCGAAACAGTATACCACAGGTATGACTAATATGTCAATACAAGTACATACCAAACCAACTCCATACCAATCAGGCAAACGCTCGGGCGGCTTAAACCGAAACACCTAGTCTCCACCCCTAGGGGGTGGGCCTCTTGGCAGAGCGGGTCCCATCCAATAGGTAGTATGCACGCTTACATTTTTATCCATTTTTAAAGCCCTGCTTAACAGGCAAAAGTAGACAGTAGAACCGTACACCTAAAAAGAGGAGGGCCAGACTCTAGCTATCTGACCCTCCCAACCTAAAGGAGAGACTGAAAAGCGCCGCACTGATTCCACGAGAGCCCCTTCTCCAGTAGTCTCTCAACGTCGGCGGCTTTCAGATGCACACATTATAGTCTCTTTTCTGATGGTTTTCAATTGTGGTAAATACGGGTTATTAAATGAATTTGGAAGCCTCTCACTGCCTCATTGCGTTCCCCGGTAGACCAGCTATAATATACCCACCAAAGGAGGTGGGCTATGTTTTGGAAAGCTGTATCTCTTGTACTAATGGTAGTAGTTTTGCTTCTGGCCTGTACTGAGTCCTCCGGTGAAAGTCCACCCCTTGCTAATCCAGCACAAGCTGATGGTTCATGCAATTGTCAAAGTGAAATCTCTGTGCTAGAAAATAGGATTAAGGAACTTGAACAGTTATTAGGGGTGAGTGGTGTCCCCCGCACTTCTTACAGAACACTGATTAATCGTGTAGAAGAACTGGAAAGTAAGGTCTCTGGCGGAAGTTCGGCTACACGTACTTGGGGCAGATAGATGGACAGTGAGATATTAGATAAAGAATCACACCAAAATAAAACAGCAAAATCCCTCAATAATAGGGGGGGTTTAGTAATTAATTAAGGGTTTACTCGTACTTTATTGGGCATAAAGCGGCATAAATTATCCATGCTTTACGAGTGAAGGGGTCCCGCTGTAACCAGTGGTGGAAGGTAAATTGTATACCCCCGTCCGTCTTTCGGATTTCATTGAATTGAAACAGCTTCGGAAAAAGTATTTCAAGGGGTTTACTTATACTATAAAAAGGGGGGGATTTAGTCTTCGTTCAAATGAGCACCAAGTGCTGCAATTACCTGGGCCAAAAAAGCCACTCCCCAGATGATTAGTTCTATTATGAAATAGACAGTCTCCCCCTCCCACAACCAGGCGACAAACGGGTACAAAATCATTAAGCCCGGTAAAAGGAGAATACCCACAAGTATGCCGAGTGTGCCGAATGTGCCCCCAACTACTGATATTCCAATTATAACGTTTAATAATCCTGCAATGAGCCAGACTATGCAACCAAGAGAAAATGTGACTTTTCCAATGGTTCGTTTAATCATATCTGAACCTCTCTGTAGTCAAATTGGTTTAGTATTAGGTCGACAAACTTCGCATAAATCTCTTGAGTTCATCTTCTGGCTCCTCATGAAGTGCTGTGTAATTGAAGAACCGGCCGCTATTTGGACAATGCCAAACGGCCGCGATGCCAGGTGTTTTCTCTCCAAGGTATGTGAATTCAACAGGGGCCGTCACAATCTCATAATCAGCAATGTCATCATTCTCAGTTGGTCCTGTAAAGTTGACTCTAAGGCCAGGGAGGGCGCCTTCAAAAAATATTGGGATGCCCTGAATTAACAGCTCAAGGTCAGCCGAGTACAACGAGGAGTCGTCCCGCAACCAATGTAGTGAGAACTCCAATTCAGGAGTTATAATCATTCCCCCGTTATAATTACAAGGTCCGTCTCCGGGAGGGTCAGTGGAGTATACCTCCAGTTCAAGCTCGTCGGATATAGTGAACGATATACCACACTGGTCAAATGTCTGAAGGCTCTCGCTGCTACAGCTAACTCCTAACAGGGAAACTGCTACTGAAACCGTTAACAGGGCTAATATGATAGTCTGTCTCATGGTTCCCCCTTCCAAGTACGATTTAGTAGGCAAAACCGTGGGTAAATAATGCGAGAATGTTTGTCCGAGCTATGCTACCACATATGAGGGGGTTTGTCTGTCGTCAACATGTTGACATTTTGTCGCGAAATCGCGTCGCGAAAATGACTACTAAGCGCAGGTTCAGGGAACGTAATTCACCTTCTTATACGGTTAACTGCACCAACCACACAGGCACCATCCTTTTCGAATTTTGCTCGTAGCTACACAGGGGCTTTCGATGCGAATTACGGCATGTTTTGAGGGGTTTACACATTGTGCAGAACATCCCCCAATTAGACAGCAATATCTTATTGACTTTATAATCTTTTGCGATTATAATATTGGCGATTAACATGGCATATATAACAAACAAAGAAGTAGCTGAGAAACTTGGAATGTCTCACTCCCATATGAGGTTGTTGATTCGCCAGGGAGAGATACAGGGGATAAAGATAGGCCGTGATTGGCTTATTGAAGATGACAGTATTGACTACAAACGCAAGAGGAAACCAAAGACGAAAAAGGAGGTGTTAAGCAAAAATATACGAAGCTAATTAGCTACAAATCTGTTAAGCAAAGTGCTTAATTCTTCAAAAATAAAGGAGGTAAAATGAGGGCAAAATCAAGGAATATTTCCAAAGCCAAGGGGAAGCTAAGTGGGCCCGGCTGGATTCGAACCAACGACCAATCGGTTATGAGCCGACCGCTCTACCGCTGAGCTACGAGCCCGTGTAATCTGTGAAGTTGATTGAGGCTTGTCCTGGAATATTATCACCTTCCGAGACATGAAAAGTATAGTTCAAATCCCTAGCTGAAGTCAATCCTCTCCAGAACGATAGCCGCACCTTGCCCCATTCCTACGCCAACCGTCGCCAAGCCAAAATCAGCTTTCGTTCTCTCCATTTCGTGGACCAAGGTAGTGACTACCTTTGCGCCAGTGGCCCCCATCGGATGGCCCAGAGCTACGGCGCCCCCATTGGGATTTACCTTTTCCTCATCGATACTCATTTCTTTCATGCACGCCAGAACCACTACAGAAAAGGCTTCATTTATCTCGACGATGTCGATATCATCGATAGTCAATGCCGCTCTATCAAGAGCTTTCCTGGCTGCAGCAACCGTGCCGATCCCTGTGATTTTCGGGTCCACTCCGGCTACAGCCATCGATTTCACCCGCGCTTTCGGTTTTAGCCCCAATGACTGTGCCTTTTCCTCAGACGCAAGCAGCAAAACAGCAGCACCATCGCTGGCAAACGAGACCGTGGCCGAAGTAATGGTGCCATCGGATTTGGCGATGGGATCAAAGGCATCCATTATTTCCAGCGAAGTATATGACCTCGGATTCTGATCATGGTCTATCACTCTCTTGGAACCATCATCCTCTACGACCTCAACCGGGACTATCTCCGCCGCAAACCTGCCCTCACTCTGAGCAGAAATCGCTTTCTGATGACTTCTCAGGGCAAACTCTTCTTGTTCCCTGCGGGATATTTTATACAGCTCTACGAGGTTCTCTGCGGCCAATCCCATTGAAGCTGCCGATTTTTCAACAAAATCGAATCGGGCCGGGTTGAGGTCTGCCCCGAATCCCTCCGGAAGATGCGTCATACTTTCGATTCCACCGGCGATGCACACATCACCACAATCAGCCATAATCGTCTGAGCCGCAGTATGAATCGCACTCATACTGGATGCGCATTGCCGGTTAATGGTCTGAGCCGCTACCGAATAAGGAAGTCCCGCCAGCAAAGTTATGTACCTGGCTACGTTCATAGCCTGCTCCCCAACCTGGGTAGCACAACCCAAAATCACATCTTCGATCTCAGCAGGATCAATGCCCACCCGGCAGATCAATTCCCTGACCACCAACACGCCCAGCTCATCCGATCGAATACTCTTGAACCATCCCTTTTGAGGATGAGCCCTCGCTACCGGGGTACGTACTGCATCGACAATGACAACGTTTTTCATTTTACCCAAATATATCAAAGCTTAATCTTCGAAACTACTTCAGTCTCTCTGGCACTCATTTCCGCATCTTCTTCCAGACTCTCGTGATCATAACCCAACAAATGGAGCACTCCGTGTGTTGTCAGCACTGCTATCTCTTTTTCCAGCGAATGCCCATGCTCCAAAGCCTGTTTTTCCGCCTGAGGCAGAGATACCACTACCTCACCCAACTGTTTGAGACAATCTGGACCAAATTGGAATTCCTTGTCTTCCTGAAAGGCAAAAGCGAGCACATCCGTTGTTTTGTCCATCTCCCGGTAAGTTCGATTCAGTTCATGCATAGTATCGTCACCGGTAATGAGCAGGCTCAGTTCGTATGTTATGGCTACTTCTTCGAACCGCAACACGTTCTCTATTACCATGGTTAGCCACGCTTCATCAACCCTATTGTGGAAGGGTTCTTCGACGGTAACATCTATATTCCAACTCAACTCTTCACTCCAACAAGGCAATCATATCAGTGAGGATTTTGACGGTCAAGAAACGAAAAAGCGAGGCCTAATTGCCTCGCTCAATTATCGTTCAAACAGGAAAACATCTAAGGAACTAATACAGCTGCTAAATCCGCATATTTCATTAACAGATAGGGATAAATACCCAGAATCAACACACCTGCAGTTGCAATAACCAGAGAGGCTTTTAGAGATGCACCAGACGGAACCCCCTCCATAGATCTGGGTTCACCGACAAACATGACCTTGATGACTTTGAAATAGTAGAACGCGGCTACAACAGAGTTTACAGTAGCAAATATCACCAGCCATAGCAGCCCTGTTTCACCAGGCTCAAGTGCCGCCTTGAAAACAACCAGCTTCCCAATAAATCCAGCTGTGGGAGGAATACCGGTGAGTGATATCAAACAGACCGCCAATATGATGGCCAATACCGGTGCTTTCTTTATCATACCGGAATAGTCTGCAATTTCGTCACTGTTAATTTTATTCGAAATAGCGATTACAGCGATGAAAGCTCCCAGGTTTGCCAGCGAATAAACTGTCAAATAGAACATAATCCCGCTTTGCCCGGCTGTATTAGCCGCTGCAACCCCTACCAGTAAATACCCTGCTTGAGCGATACCGGAATACGCTAGCAGACGCTTGATATTCGTTTGTTGGATCGCCATCACATTACCGGCTGTCATGGTTATGGCCGCCAGCACTCCGAAAAGCACGCTCCAATCATCGAAGAGCCATTCAGGAGAACCGAAACCCGTAAAGAATATTCTCAATATTACCGCAAAACCGGCAGCTTTACTGGCTACTGAAAGATATGCTGTGACGGGCGTTGGGGCTCCTTCGTAAACATCCGGCATCCACATATGGAAAGGAACTGCACCAATCTTGAACGCGAAACCGGCAGCGATCAATACCATACCCAGTATCAGCGCCGGCTCCCGAAGACCATCACCAGCAGAGATTGCCTCTCTAATGCCACCCAGATCAGTAGTCCCGGTCAATCCGAATACGATTATCATACCGTATATCAATGTCGCCGATGCAACCCCACCGAGTATGATATATTTTAAACCGGACTCAGTAGACTTTTTGTCTTTGAGAAATGCTGCAAGTGCATATAATGCCATACCGGAAAGTTCAAGAGCTACATAGATGGTGATCATCTCCCTGGCCGCTGCCATGAGCATCAGGCCTAACGCCGAGAGCAGAATCAACGCATAAAATTCACCGCGCAGGTTCTCTATCTTCGAATTAATATATTCCCAAGATGACATTATCACCATCGCGGTTATGCCGAGAAAGAGAATCTTGAAGAAGACGGCGAAATTATCGACCGCCAACATACCGTTCATAGCGGTCTTTTCTTCACCCCACAAACTCACGGCCAAAGCCAAAGGAACAATTAACCCGACCGCGCTGACAACAGCCAGCTTCTTCTTGTCCTCAACAATCAGGTCAAGAAGAATGACCACAATGGCCAGTACAGCCATGCTAAGTTCCGGCGATATCGAATGCCACTCCAAAATTCTCTCCTATAAACCTATCGCATTTACGATCCCAGCACACCCTTTATCGATTCGATGGCGCTGAGACTATTATCAATTAAATCCGTAAAGTAGTGTGGCCTTATCCCTATCCACATTATCGAAGCTACCAGCGAGAATATTACGAATCTCTCCATTACGGTCGCATCCGACAGATGATCAAACTGGCTCTTGGGCTCGTGATAGAATGCCCGCTGAATCATCCACAAAATGTACCCGGCTGTTAGCACTATTCCAACAATACCAAGGATGGTGTACACGTGCATCCAGGGAGTCACATCACTGTTATAAC
>JABHWQ010000386.1 GCA_018657655.1 Chloroflexota bacterium
GAATGTAACCCGATGATTGGCAAACGTGCCGCAACAGCCAGTGTAGTATTCCCATAGTTATCGGCAAATTAACCAATTTAGTTCCTTCCTAAAAACACTGTATTTTGCCTGGCAAAAAGGTATTGACAGATATCTAACGCGATGGTATTATCTTCAGCAGTAGACCGTAGGCAACCGTTTGCCGCTCTGTCGGCACCGGTTTGCATTAGAAATTCTATTATTCTGGAAATAGCATGGTCGGAAGCGAATCCCAGGGAGTCGAACGAAAAGTCCTTTCTATCTTGAGAATCATAAGTGAGTCTCAAGAGCCAGTGGGTGCCCGGATAGTGTCTCGTCGCTTACGAGACTACGGGATTGACCTCACTGAAAGAGCCGTACGCTATCATCTCAAACTTATGGATGAACGTGGCCTCACCTGGCTGGAGGGCCGTGACGGGAGACTGATCACCGAGCAGGGGATTGAGGAACTCGGCAGTGCATTGGTTCAAGACAAGGTCGGACTGGTGCTTTCCAAGATCGAGATGCAGGCATTCCAGACGAACTTTGATTGGAGAACCGGTGTCGGCGCTGTACCGCTAAATGTGTCGCTCTTTCCCAAAGACAAATTTGGAAAATCACTATCGAGTATGGCTCCTGTATTTCGTTTAGGGCTTTGCGCGGGAGACAGGGTCGCCATGGCCTCCGAAGGCGGGCGGATCGGCGATGTGGTCATACCCGAAGGGAAAGTTGGGCTGGGAACCGTGTGCAGCGTTCTCATAAACGGAGTGTTGCTCAAGTCCGGCATCCCGATGGATTCTCGCTTTGGCGGAATCCTACAGATCAGAAACAAACAACCTCGACGCTTTGTAGAATTGATTCACTATGCAGGTTCTTCTCTCGATCCATCCGAAGTCTTTATCCGGGGGAAAATGACCTCAGTGAGGAAGGCTGCCAAAGAGGGTAACGGAAAGATTCTGGCTAATTTTCGGGAGATACCGGCCATTTGCCGCCCCATCGTGGACGAAGTGCTCGCAGGGATGAGGAAGGCTGGTCTTGGAGCCGTGGCAGTAATCGGCAATACCAGCGAACCTGTATGCGAGATTCCAGTGGAGATGAACAAAATAGGGATGATACTCATCGGAGGAATGAATCCTATAGCAGCCGCTGAGGAGGCTGGGGTGGAAGCTGAAAACAAGGCGATGAGCACCGTTGTTGAATATCAGGACTTGATCCGATTCGAGGACCTGTTAAAAAGATAAAAACAAACAAAGGAGGAAGCAGTATGAATCTGCAACGACCCAACTCAAACGATGCCACCCGGACGGCCAATCGCTCCAAGAGCGTTGTCCCGATGAGCGGCCTGTGCACCCGCTGTATCGATGGGTGTACCGGTAACTGTGAAGTCTTCAAAGCCACCTTCCGTGGCCGCGAATTGATCTATCCCGGTCCGTTCGGCAGTATCACCGCCGGTGGCGACAAAGACTATCCCCTAGACTATTCTCATCTAAACATCCAGGGCTATGCGCTCGGTGCTACCGGCCTGCCCACTGGTGTGATCGGTGATCCTGATACGGCCACTTTCCCTTCGGTCAACACCGAAACAGATTATGGCTGGGACAAAAAGGTAAAGATGCAGGTGCCTATCTTTACCGGTGCCCTTGGATCCACAGAAGTCGCCCGAAAGAACTGGGAGCACTTCGCTGTCGGTGCAGCGATTTCCGGCATTACCTGCGTTTGCGGTGAGAATGTATGTGGAATCGATCCGCAACTCGAACTGGATTCCAACGGCAAAATTTCGCTGGCTCCGGATATGGATCGGCGTATCGAACAGTACAAACGCTATCATCAGGGTTATGGTGAAATACTGGTTCAGATGAATGTTGAAGACACACGACTTGGTGTGGCCGAATACGTCAGCAAAAAGCATGGCCTAGACACGATAGAGCTAAAATGGGGACAGGGTGCCAAATGTATCGGTGGTGAAATCAAGGTCGATAGCCTGGAGCGTGCGCTGGAGCTGCAAAAGCGCGGCTACATTGTCACACCTGACCCATCCAACCCGGTCAACCAAGCCGCCTACAAAGACGGCGCCATCAAAGAATTTGAACGTCATAGCCGGCTCGGCTTCATTGACGAAGAGGGCTTCTATGCCGAAGTACAACGCTTGCGCGACCTTGGCTTCAAGCGCGTAACCCTCAAGACTGGTGCTTACGGCTTGCGTGAGTTAGCTATGGCACTGAAATGGTGCTCCAAAGCCAAGATCGACCTTCTGACCATTGACGGCGCTCCCGGCGGAACCGGCATGAGCCCGTGGCGCATGATGGAAGAGTGGGGCATGCCCA
>JABHWQ010000500.1 GCA_018657655.1 Chloroflexota bacterium
CTTGCTAAGCATGATCTCAACTTCACGAAGCTTCGTTATGATCTGCTCGGATCCGTACCTCTTCTTGCTCACTAAAAACCCCCTTTCAAATCAGTCCAAGTCTAACATTTTACCTGGACTAGTTTTCGGGGGTCAGGTCAATAGCGGTTCGATCCTGTTCATGGGTCGAGTTCTCAACCCGGTAGCATAAAGCCAGCTACTCTACAGTGAAATCAGGGGATGGCCAAATTTGAGGCCATCCCCTTTTTGCTATGTGATGGTGTTGTCACAAAAGCGTTACTGTCTTGATATACTTCTCAGAAACAATCATGGCTGGTAGCCGAGGTGGATAATGATTGATCGTAGATGTTTACTGATTTTTATAACCATGCTATCGATGATTTTGGTATTTGGATGCGTCGATAGCGATTCAGACGGCGGATTCGCCATCTACTCTCCTAAACAGGAAATGACAATAGATGAGTTGGCCATTGTTTCTCACATAGAGGTCAGCGAAGATCCGATCATATCTGCCGATGATATCATTTCCTACTCAGAGCAAACCCATGAAATCACTCTAACACCTGATGCTGCCGAAAGAATATATCAACTGGAACTGCCGGGCAAACCGTTCGTTGTCTGTGTCGATCGTCAGCCGATTTATGCCGGAGCGTTCATGGCGGCGTACTTCTCCCGAACCTTTGATGGTGTGGTGATTGAGACATTAGGTGTTGCTGAGCGACAATCGCTCCGGATACAGCTTGGATACCCTGAATCACAGGATTTGTATACTGGGGATGATCCCAGATCCGATCCCACTATTTTACGAGCTTTGAAATCGGATGGAAAACTACAGTAGATACTTTCAATCGTGATGATTCCTTAGAGGACGTTCGGGCTGGGACATTTCCCCGCAAAATCCGGGATTGTGCGATGTAATAAACGGGTGAAATTCCTGTTGAATGTCTGTAACAAAAAGCGTATTTTGATAGATATCTATAAGTAATGGGTAATTTTTACTCTGCAAATGAAACATATGTATCGTGCAAAGCTTAACTTTGTGGCAAGAAAGGGTTTCAAGTTGGAGCAAAGTCGAGGTTGTGAATAATCTGCATTATTGCTTGCAAGGGAGGGCTGAATGGGTTGAAAACGCCCGGAGGTGCTTGGACGGAGAGGGGACACTGTCTTGGTACAGTGTAGTCTGAGAAAACTACGGAGGTGAAATCGTGAAATGCTCTGGCAAATTAGGAATAATTCTTTTGGCAGTTTTGCTACTGGCTTTGCCATTGCTGGCTGCTTGTGATGATGACGAAACCGAAGAGCCTACAGCTCCTGTGACGGAACCTACCGCTCCCATGACGGAGCCCACTGCTCCCGTAACAGAGCCTGTAGTTGAGGAGTTGACACTCACAATAGGATCGCTGACAGATAAAACCGGCGTGGCAGCACAGGCTTTGGTCAATGTTGATGCGGCACTGAAGGACAACCTTAAATACTTTGAAGAACAGGGCCTTTTCCCCGAGGGCTTGACTATCGAGTTAATTGAATACGATACGCAATATGATCCAGGCAAGTTCATAACGGGTTATGAATGGCTCAGAGAACAAGGTGCAGATATTATGGTCAGCTCAGTTCCCGGAACTGGAGAAGTGTTGAAATCGCGGGTTGATGAAGAAGAGATGCTTTTGTTTACACTAGTATCGACTCCGCCTCTGTACGATCCACCCGGATATATCTTTTCAGTGAATATCAATAGCGAAGCCATTATGTATACGATGCTGGATTGGATTGCAGAAAACGATCCCAACTTCCCGCAGGACAGACCTGCCAAAATCGGTGGTATGGGGATGCAGGATCCCTACGTGGAAGGTTGGATCGCAGGTCTGACTAGTTATTGTGATAATAACCCGAATTGGGAATTAGAGGACGCATACGTTGTCGGTTGGACAACCATGACCTTCGCGCCTGAAGTCGATGGTCTGAAAGACTGCGATTACATCATTCCGCCTACAACAGGATTCGCACTTCCGAATTTTATGAAAGAATACAGGGAGGCTGGCCACACAGCGACCTTCCTGGGCAATGACGCTCACAATGCCTACCTCGGCTTAATGGTAGACGCTGCCGGTTGGGATATCATGGATGGAATGTATATCATACTTCCTTACACATGGTATACCGACGATGCTGAGGTCATTGATATCCTCGACTATGTTTTCTCAAATTATCATTCGGAATCAGAGGTAGGGGGATTGATGTGGTCCGGCGGAGCTTACCGCGGTGGCTTTACCCAGTGGCACGGTATGTTAACTCTGCTTCAGGGATTTCTTGAGGAAGATGGACTGGCAGCATACGATGCTAATGCCTTCTATGAGTATCTCCAGTCGGCCTCTATTGAAATAGATGGCAATGCATGGGATTATTCCTCGACTGACAGACAAAGCTGGAATAGTATGGGGATGATGCAGGCTGATGGCACTGCTGAGGCACTAGTCAGAGTAGATGATGGCTGGTTCCCCGTAGTCGTTGAACCGTAAGATAGAAACTGATCAACTGATAATTGAATAGTCTAAGAGTCCCCTCGTATTTCTGGATGTGAGGGGACTCTTAATGGAAGGCCCGGTGCCTTGTTAGTGCCGGGCCTGATTCATCGGGTACGAATTACTCATTTCAGGTCTTTTTTCAAAACCGGAACGATTGATATTTTTGACACGACAATTGTGGACAATCCTCAACACAACAGTATTGAGTAGCCATAATAAATTGATTAGTTAATTCAGGAGGTTTTTTAACATGGTACAAAAAGCAGGATTTATCGGAATGGGAGACATCGGATTACCGATGGCAAAACGAGTGGCTGGTGCATTCCCGACCACGATTGTTGGGCATACGCGTCGCGAGCCCATCGAAGAGATGAAGAAACTGGGGGCAGCAGAGGTCAGTACAGCCAGAGAGGTCGGAGAGAACGCGGATGCCGTGGTCATCATGGTTCAGAACGATAATCAAGCCGAAGAAGTAATCTATGGTCCGGATGGTTTACTCGCTGGTTTGAAGGAAGGATCCGGCATTCTCTTAATGGGCACATTCCGCCCCAGATTCTGTCAGAGGGTCGGAGAAGATGCCCAAGCGAAAGGCGTAGAAGTGCTTGATGGTCCGGTTGTTGGTGGACGTATGGGGGCGGAAGCCGGAACCCTGGGCATAAGTGTGGGTGGAGACCCGGATGTTGTTGAGAAATTCCGCCCGATCCTGGAAGTAATGGGGGAAACAACTTATTGTGGTGCACTGGGAACCGGCCAGATCGTGAAACTTGCCAATAACATGTGCGCTATCATCAACTCACGTGCGGCTTTCGAAGCCGTAGCATGGGGGATAGCCAATGGCGCCGATGAAGAAATGCTGGTGAAATTTATGGCAAATGGCTCAGGTGGTAGCTATGTCCTGCAGAACTGGGATTGGCTAAAGACTATCGTATC
>JABHWQ010000211.1 GCA_018657655.1 Chloroflexota bacterium
ATTCCAAATGCTATGTGAAACGGAAGGTATCATCCCCGCACTGGAATCATCGCATGCCGTTTACCATGCTGTCAGGATGGCCAAGGAGTTAGCTGAAGACAAAATCATCGTAGTGAACCTCTCTGGCCGAGGTGACAAGGACCTCGATATCGTCGCACAGGCAATGGGGATAGAATTATGAGCCGGATTGAACGAGTTTTTGAAGATAGGAATAAAAAAGCCCTGATAGGTTACGTGACGGTCGGCTTTCCCAATATCGAGTCTACTCTCAAGATTGTGCCTTTGTTGGTGGAAAACGGATGCGATATTATCGAACTCGGCATTCCCTTCTCTGATCCGCTTGCTGATGGCCCCGTTATTCAGAAATCAAGCTATGAAGCACTTCAGCAAGGTGTTACAACTGAAAAGTGCATAGAAGTTGCAATTCAGTTACGCAAGACGATCGATGTTCCTTTGGTCTTTATGGGGTACTACAATCCGGTGCTTCATTATGGTCCGGATCGTTTTTGCAAAGATTCAGCTGCAGCCGGAATTGATGGCTTCATCATACCTGATCTTCCCCCGGAAGAAGGAGTAGAATTGGAGAGCATCGCTCAGACATATGGTATCGATTTGATTTACCTGCTGGCTCCGACCAGTGGTGATGATAGAATATCCATTGTGGCCGAAAAATCACAAGGATTTGTTTACCTGGTTTCGTTAACCGGAGTAACGGGCTCTGGGACTGAACTTCCTCCGGAATTGGAGGAGTTCGTCAAAAGGGTTCGTCAAAAGACATCAAAACCACTATGTGTCGGATTCGGGATAACCAATCCGGAACAAGCCAGGAGAGTGGCCAGTGTTGCGGATGGAATAATAGTAGGCAGCCGTTTCATTAAATTGATAGAAGAAGACCCTTCTCTGTCAAGCCTGCAATCATTAGTCCAGAGCCTAAAAACGGCTCTGTAACTCAAAACCGGAGCAGAGCTTCCCGCAGACGTTTTTCGGGTCTACACTATTGCCTTGCTACAAAGGCTTGTGCTAATAATAGCGCGGGTAGGTAGAATTTTGATTATTCTTCTTTTTATATTGGGGCTCGAATTCGGCAGTTTTCTCAATGTTGTCATAGACCGTTTGCCGGATGGCAGATCGTTAATGAAACCACCTTCTCACTGCGATAACTGCGGAACCAGACTTAAAATAGTCGACCTCATCCCACTGATAAGTTATCTATGGTTGCGTGGCAGATGCCGCTATTGTGGTCTGCACATTCCTATTAGAGTTTTCTGTGTTGAGCTGGCAACCGGGATTATGTTTGCCTTCTTATGGGCCAGATATGGTTTGAGTAATGAACTGTGGATATTCGCTGTTTATGCTTGCTTGTTTATCGCGATATTCGTCATCGATCTGAATACGCAGCTCATACTCAATAAGATGACCTATCCCGCCTGCATTTTCGCACTAGCCACAGTACCGCTACGGGATGACCTTAATTACTTCGATTCAGTAACCGGTAATACGTTCATAGGTGGTGTAGTAGGATTTACGCTGTTGTTGCTGGTTGTTGTGGTGTCACGTGGAGGCATGGGGTTTGGTGATGTGAAGATGTCTGCCCTAATGGGATTCGCTCTGGGCTACCCTAATATCTTCGTTGGATTATTCGTTGGAATAATAACCGGTGGATTGGTGGCAACAGGACTGCTGATAATGAAACGAAAGGGAAGAAAGCAAGCCATTCCTTTTGGTCCGTTCTTAGCTATTGGTGCGATGACTGCGCTGATATGGGGTGATGCTATATGGGATTGGTACACTACCCCATTCAATTAATTTGGTAATACGATTAGACTTTTCTAGCTAATCTTCCTCACACTGTTACTACGACATTTTGGGCAAGTACGCTCTTCCATCACGGCTTTCTCAGGCTTAGGGAGAGAGTATTCATTGCCACAACGCAGGCATTTGAAGTTATCTTGTTCTGCCATTATTAACCTCTCAAACCTTGTCCTTAGCCTTTCTTTTGGATTCCTGCTTTTCTCGATCTTCTTTCAGTACATTCTTGGTGTGTTCGATTTCTTCAAGCGTGACGGCTTTCCGCATCTCCTCTGTCTCTCTCATTACCACAGCAAACTTTTGCCCTTCTGCGGCACTGATCCATTCTAATTGCAGCCGTTCAGGGCGAATCCCCAGCTTCTCAAGCTTATTCCATAACTTGTCCACACGTCGCTGAGTTGCTCGATTGGCATCGATATAATGGCAATCGGCAAAATGACAGCCGGAAACCAGCACGATGGGCGCACCGAGTTCAAATGCCCTGAGGATGAATTTCTCGTCGACTCGACCGCTGCACATTGTGCGAATAATGCGAGCGTTTGGAGGATACTGTAAACGTGATGTGCCCGCTCCGTCTCCACCCGCATACGAACACCAGTTGCAGGCGAATACTACTATTCGCTCATTAGCATTCTCAGAAACGGCGGACTCGGTTTGAGCCATTAGTGCATCATCACTGAAGTGGCGTATGTTAATCGCATCGAAGCGGCATTCGGCAGCACACGTACCGCAACCGGCACACATGGCC
>JABHWQ010000502.1 GCA_018657655.1 Chloroflexota bacterium
ATTGCTAACGATAAAAATATTATCGGTATCCAATTCCATCCCGAGGTTGTTCATACCCCTCAAGGGAAAGAGATACTTTCGAATTTCCTGTTCAAAGTGTGCGACTTTGACGGCACATGGACCTCAAAGAATTTCGTTAAGCAGCAGATCGAAAAAATCAAACGAAAGGTAGGAAAGGGCAAGGTCATCTGCGCCCTATCCGGCGGAGTGGATTCAACCGTTGTCGCCACCCTGTTGCACAAAGCGATCGGGGATCAACTAACGGCGATTTACGTCAATAACGGGCTGATGCGTCGTGAGGAGATCGAACGTACTATCCGAACTTTCAAGAAGAACCTCAAATTGAATGGCATCTATGTAGATGCTACGGACAGGTTCCTGGAACAGCTCGAAGGTGTTACCGATCCCGAAAAAAAGCGTCATATCATCGGCAACGAATTTATCAAAGTCTTCGAAGAAGAAGCCAACAAGATCGGGAAAGTTGATTTCCTGGCACAGGGGACGCTTTACCCGGATGTGATAGAAAGTACTGCCACTGTCAGTCGAGCAGCATCAACCATTAAAACTCACCACAACGTCGGTGGCCTGCCCGATGTCATGAACCTCAAGCTCATTGAGCCACTCCGTTACCTGTTCAAGGATGAAGTGCGTGAAGTTGGTACAGCCTTGGGCCTTCCTGATGAAATGGTCTGGAGGCAACCATTCCCCGGTCCTGGGCTTGCGATCCGCATCATCGGTGAAGTTACCAAAGAACGGCTTGAGATGCTGCGAGCCTCCGACTGGATAGTGATGCAGGAAGTTAAGAAGGCAAATCTCTATCGTCAGCTATGGCAGAGTTTTGCAGTATTGACTCCACTTAAAAGTGTGGGAGTGATGGGTGATTACCGAACATACAATTACACCGTAGCCATCCGAGCCGTAACCTCTGAAGATGCCATGACCGCCGACTGGGCTCGTCTCCCCTACGATCTCCTGGCCACCATATCAAATCGTATCGTAAACGAGGTGGAAGGCGTAAACCGCGTGGTCTACGATATCTCCTCTAAACCCCCCGCAACGATTGAGTGGGAATAAAACTTTGAAGTCTCCTTACGTATTTTCCGCGTACCAAAGGCCAGTTAGTGCAACGTGACGAAAGGAATCCAGGAAAAAGACAGGCAAGATAGGATTTGCATGGTAACACCGTTCACATTATATTCGTACTGAAGGTCAACCATGAATATACTAATTATCGGAAACGGAGCCAGGGAACATACGTTAGCCTGGAAAATATCGCAAAGCACAAAAACAGACAAACTGTTCGTTGCCCCCGGCAATGCGGGAACCTCAGCATTAGCTCAAAACCTTCCTATATCAGCCGAAGATGTCCCGGCGCTAACCAAGGCAGCACAGGAAAACAAGATCGATCTGGTAATGGTAGGGCCTGAAGTGCCTCTCACAAAAGGTATCGTCGATGCGCTCACGGAGATCGGCATTCCCACTTTCGGCCCTCAAAAGGGTGCGGCACAGATAGAGGGTAGCAAAGTCTTCGCCAAAGAACTGATGTTCAAATATGGCATACCTTGCGCCCGAAGTGCTACTTTTACTTCCTTCGAAGAAGCCCTCAACTACGTCAAACAGCAACCTATCCCCATGGTAATTAAAGCTGACGGACTTGCAGCAGGTAAAGGCGTCATCATCGCCACCTCTCAAGAGCAAGCCATTCAGGCTCTTTCTGATATCATGCAGAAGAAAGCTTTCGGAGAAGCAGGTGATAAAGTTCTGGTTGAAGAATGCCTTGTTGGCCGGGAAGCCAGTCTTTTGGCTTTCACTGATGGAAAGACCCTGAGCCCTATGGTTCCGGCATGCGATTACAAACGAGCGCTCGATGGAGACCAAGGGCTGAATACAGGAGGCATGGGGTGCTACAGTCCATCGGAGTTTTTCACCCCGGAATTGAGAGAACAGGTCATGGGAACGGTAATGAAGCCAACCATCGAAGCGATGGCTAAAGAAGGATACCCCTTTAAAGGCATACTCTATGCCGGACTGATGATGACCGCTGACGGGCCAAAAGTGCTGGAGTTTAATGCCCGGTTCGGTGATCCTGAAACACAGGTTATTCTCCCGTTGCTCAAAACAGATATTGTAGATATCATGCAAGCGGTTATCGATGATAACCTATCTCAGATAAATATCGAATGGAGCGATGACGCCTGTGTTGGGGTGGTTCTGGCCGCAGACGAATATCCTGAAAGCTATCAGAAAGGATTTCCTATCAGTGGATTAAGCGATGTGGATGAAGATGCTCTGGTATTTCATGCCGGAACCGATAGTGACACGAATGGGCAAGTGATAACTTCAGGTGGCCGCGTGCTCACCGTAGTTGGAAAAGGACAGGATTATTCGTCAGCCCGAGAGAAAGTTTATCAGAATATTTCTCGAATTAACTTTGAGGGTTGCCGTTACCGCACAGATATTGCTATCATAAAGAGCCAAAGTTAGGAGAAGTCAAATGCCACTAGTCGGCGTAATTATGGGATACAAATCAGATATAGAACGAATGCAGCCATGTTCGGATGTGCTGGAACAGCTTGGGATCGAATACGAAGTAAATATAATCTCCGCACATCGTACTCCCCAGAAAGCTCAGGAATATGCCCAAACGGCTCGTGA
>JABHWQ010000505.1 GCA_018657655.1 Chloroflexota bacterium
AGCTACTCCTGACATGATGCCTAAAATCGGTAAACTGGGGAAAATCCTGGGCAGACGCGGCCTTATGCCCAATCCCAAATCAGGTACCGTTGCGCAGGCAGAAGATATACCCAGAGTAATAAACGAAGTGCGCCAGGGAAGAATAGAGTTCAAACTGGATAAAACCGCACTAATACATCTTCCCATTGGTAAAGTTAGTTTTTCCGATGACAAGCTGGTAGACAACCTCTCCTCAGTGGTCGAGGCTGTTATAGCCGCCAAACCGAGTGGCGCCAAAGGTCAATATATTCGGAGCGTATCCATAGCAACATCTATGGGCCCAGGTATCCAACTTGATGTTCGTTCAATCGCGGAATAGCCGCGCATTTTTCCAGAAGGGGAATGCAAATATAGAAAATACAATAGATTCTACCAAAGACAGTAGGCGCTGAAAAGCTTAAATCATGCCTGCCGAGGTATTCCTTCATTGATCAATCTCCATATATTGGGGAGCTATCTTTAAGATACGTGATCGGGGGGTCCTTGTGCCAGGCACGAGGACTTTTTTTGGCATCCTAAAGAGCAAACCGCTCAAAAGGAGAGGAACATGGTAAGAAAAGAGAAGAAACCTGAAATAGTCGACTGGATAAGCGAGAAACTTGATCGGGCTGAAATTGTGATTGTTACTGACTACCGTGGACTAACAGTGACCGAAATAACTGAACTTAGGCGAAAGCTTCGCCCTCACGGGATTGAATACCACGTAGTCAAAAACACACTGGCTGGCTTTGCCGCCAACACAACCGGAAAGTCAGGCCTCTCTGAGTTCCTGGAAGGGCCAACAGCCATCGCTTTTGGATATGATGATGTTGTACAGCCCGCAAAGGTATTGCAGGAATACATGCGCGCTTCAGAGACAACACTCGGTATAAAAGGTGGGCTGCTGGGTGACAAGCGACTCACAACTGAGGACATAACCGCTTTGGCCAATCTCCCTCCCAAGGAAGTACTGATTGGCAAGGTCGTGGGACTCATCCAGTCACCGCTATACGGATTAGTGAATGTTTTAAATGGCAATTTACGAGGGCTTGTCGGAGTATTGCAGGCCAGAGTAGACCAAATGCAAGAAGGAGGATAAAATGTCAGACGAACAGAATGTTGAACCAGAGGCACCCGTAACTGAAGACCAAGAAGCTCCCGCAACTGAGGCAGCTGAACCAGAGGCACCCGTAGCTGACGAACAGGAGGCTCCCGCAACTGAGGCACCTGAACCAGAAGCACCAGAGAAACCTGCCAAGAAGAAAGCCAGCACTTCTTCCGCCAAGAAATCTGGTGGTCTCTCCAAAGACGAAATGATTGATGCGATAAAGCAGATGACAGTTATGGAATTGGCCGATCTAGTTAAGGCATTGGAAGAGGAATTCGGTGTTAGCGCAGCCGCTCCGGTTGCAGCCGCTGCTGCGGCTCCCGCTGCAGATGCCGCTCCCGAAGAGGAACAGACAGAATTCACTGTAATGCTTACAAGCTTCGGCGAAAGCAAGATCAATGTTATCAAGGCAGTTCGTGAGGTTTCTGGGCTGGGACTCAAAGAAGCTAAAGAGCTGGTTGAAGGCGCGCCCAAGGCAGTCAAAGAAGGCATTCAGAAAGAAGAAGCTGCAATTATCAAGGAGAAATTGGAAGCAGTTGGGGCTGCCATCGAGATAAAATAAATAGGCTACAGCAATCCATCGATTACCTGGATCACCATTCGGCCGTTCTCAAGATCGATGGATTGAACTATATCTTCGATAGCCGGTATAAGGACCTCGCCTTGAGGTCCGCGTACAATATAGACGTCATTACTGCCGGTGGGGAGAATATCTAAAATTTCCCCCACCGGCTCTCCTTGGGTATTCACAACTGTTAGTCCAATGATCTGGAATCGATAGTAATCCCCTTCCGGCAAATCATGAAGTTGGCCTACGGGAATCTCTATGTCTTTACCCCGCAATTGATTCGCGGACTCAACACTGTCAATAGTACTGAGTTTTAGGAACAAATAGCCTTTTTGGAGATGACTCGCTTCGATAGTCAGGGGATGACCATCGACAAATACTTCTCTCCCTGATTCAAATCGATCAGGAAAATCGGTCAAAACCTCAACCTTGACCTCTCCCTTTACGCCTCTCTGACCTACAACACGGCCCACAACTACAAATGCATAGTCGTGGGCCTTTTGTTCCTCCGATTGTCGCTTCGGCACGGTCTCGTTGAGATTCTGTGAATTGGGAGTTGTTGTCTTTAGACAATTTCCAGCGAAGCACGAACGTTCCGCTGTACTGCCGCGATTCTCAGCAGCGTACGAATCGCTTTTGCAGTTTGCCCTTGCTTGCCGATTACTTTGCCTTTATCCTCTTGAGCTACCTCAAGTTTCAGGATAACTCCATCATCCGTAGGTTCTTCAGTAATTTTCACCTCATCCGGATTATCTACTATGGCTCGGGCAATGTACTCAACAAGTTCTTTCATTAGTTTTTCTCCGACTTGAATTTGTCCAAAATGCCTTGCTTTTGTAGCAGACTCGTGACCGTTGGAGATGATTGGGCCCCATCCCTGAGCCATTTCAAAGCCTTTTCTTCGTCGATTTCTACGGTAGCCGGATCAGTCAGCGTATCGTAATGCCCTATGATCTCGACGAAAGATCCATCGCGAGGCGCGCGGGAATCCGCCGCCACGATTCGATAACTTGGCCTCTTTTTTCTACCTGTTCGTTGAAGTCTTAGTTTTACCATTTGATCCTCAGTATCCTTTCTTTAATTGCCCGAAGGCTCGAGTATTATCCTTGCGTCCACCGCCACCGCTCTATCGGAATAGGCAACTATTGGATTGAGATCAAGTTCCCTGATCTCCGGAGTCCTCTCCACAAACTCTGAAAGCTTCAGCAGCGTTTCTTCCAGTGCAGAGATATCAACCGGCGCTTGCCCCCGATATCCCTTAAGCACAGGGTATCCTTTGATTTCCTCCACCATTTGACTGGCGTCTCTTCGTGCTATCGGAACGATGCGAAATGACACATCTTTGAGCACTTCAACAAAGACACCGCCAAGGCCAAACATAAGCACCGGCCCGAATTGCGCATCCTTGGACATCCCCATTATGACCTCTGCCCCAGGAGGTACCATTTTCTGCACCGATATTCCTTCTATTTTTGCCTTCGGTTCTTTCTGTCTAGTTGAGGTTATGATCTCGGTATAGGCTTTGCCTACTTGAGCCGCATTCTCCAAGCCCAGCTTGACCCCTCCACTATCGCTTTTATGAATGATATCCGGGGAGACTATCTTCAGTACCACCGGAAAGCCCATTTTCTGGGCTAGAAGGACAGCTTCTTTCTTTGTCCTAGCTAGTTTTGTTTCGACAACCTCGATATTCTCCTCACTGATTATCCGTTTAGATTCGATTTCTGTCAAGGTCGTCCGGCCATCTTTCCTTGCAGCACCTATGATTATCTCTTTGATTCCCAACGTCGCCTCCGTCCTACCACTGTACAAACATCGGCATCACTACCTGAACCCAGTCCTCTTCACCAACAGGACGGAAAACACCGGGACTTGATGGTGTGGTGACTTCAAGTACTACTTGCTCATCTCCAAGGATGCCAAAGATATCCATCAGATATTTGCTGTTAAATGCGATTTTCGCCGCTTGCCCTTCGATGGAGGCAGATATCTTGCCCTCATTATCGCCGACCTCTTCAGCCCGAGCAGAGATCTGTATTCCCTCATTGGGTATAATTTCCAGTTTCACTATGCCGCTCCCATCTCGGGCAAAGACCGAAGCACTTTTAATAGCTCGGAGGAATTCGGCTACGTTGATCACCGCTCGTGTTGTGTGGCTCTGGGGAATAAGCTGATTATAATCAGGGAAACTGCCCTGAATAAGCTGCGAAACTATCTCCACATTCTTAAGCCGGAAGAGAATCTGGCTTTTCTGTGGGTTAATAGTGACTTCAAGAGGATCTTCCTGATCCCTCAGAAGCCGATCAAGTTCCCTGAGAGAACGCGCCGGGATAATAACTCCTACTTCTTCCCCCACTGGTGTTAACAAGGGAAGATTGTATACCGCTAGACGGAACCCATCGGCAGCCGCGAGAGTCAATTTGTCACCGGATAATTGAGCATAGCCTCCAGTAAGAACAGGCCGGGAATCATCGGCAGCC
>JABHWQ010000506.1 GCA_018657655.1 Chloroflexota bacterium
ACCTGAAGGTGTGGCACCGGAAGACCTGATTTTGGCTTACTATGATGCCGATGCTGGTGAATGGATTGAACTGACTAATATCGTCGTTGATCCGGTGAACCACACAGTGAGCGGAGAAACGAGCCACTTTCCGGAGTTCGCCATTCTGTCACCAGTTGAGGAAGTCGAGGCACCAGTGACACCACCAGTAGATGAACCGACACCACCGGTACTGGAGCCAGAAGACGATGATGATGGTGGATTGAATCCTTGGGTGATCATCGGGCCTATCACCGGTATCTTGGTAATTGCTTTACTAGCATTCCTGGAAATTGAACGGAGGAGAGGTTCGAAGCTATTCTAGAATAAGGATAGTAAAAGAAGGGTAAGGAAAAGCGCCCTGCCAATATCTGGCAGGGCGCTTTTTTATTTATGCAAAAGATATCTTAAAAAAGTGGATAGTAGCAAAAATATCTAATCGTCATCGTCATCATCGAATTCCTCATCGCTGAAGACACCTGCCTCACGACCTTGATAAACAGAGACAATAAAGTCTTCTCGCGGTATATCAGATGGGAGTACCAGTTCTTCATCGATAATATCAATTAATTCCCGTATTTCTTCAGCTGTCATGTTCTCACCGACACAAAGTGTGCCATTGACCAGGTTTGTGGTGAAGTGCAGGTCAATCCTACCCACCAACTCATCGGCCTGTGCAATAACATAAGCCTCGGAGTAAGGCGTACGGCAGTCCCTCTCAAAGCGATAGTCTAGCGTCATATTACCCTCCTCTCATTTAATTGTGATATTACACGGGATAGTAAGTCTAGTGTGCTATATAGTCTTGTCACTATAGGGACTTGAAATCACTGTTAAGTTGCCTATGAGTGAAGCTCTTGGCGTTTGGCCCTGCATAGTCGGATACAATCTGTCCGTTGCCAAGAATTCGCCATTTGTAGATTACCAGGCCCTCCAATCCCACAGGTCCTCGCGCATGGATTTTACTGGTGCTGATCCCGACTTCTGCACCCAGACCATATCGGAATCCGTCGCTGAATCGACTGCTACAGTTGAGAAACACGTCAGCCGAATCAACGTAGTCCATAAATCGCATTGCTCTTGACCGATCATCGGTAACTATCACATCTGTGTGCCCCGAGCCGTAACGGTTAATATGGTCAATAGCCTCATCAAGACTGTTAACAACCTTGATAGACACAATCAAGTCTAGATATTCGGTGTGCCAGTCTGTCTCTGTGGCAGGTTTTACATCGATAATTTGACGAGTATTTGTGCAGCCCCGAATTTCCACATTTCTTTCTTCAAGGGCCTCTCTGAGTATTGGTAGCACTGTACTGGCGATATGCTTATGCACCAACAAGGTCTCAGCGGCGTTACATACTGCGACATACTGAGTCTTGCTGTCTACGGCTATCCTGGTGGCCATATCGATATCTGCGGCGCTATCGATATACACATGGCATATCCCGTCTGCATGACCCAGAACAGGGATGTTGGTGTTCTTCATTATATGCTGGACGAACTCATTACTGCCCCGAGGAATAATCAGGTCGATGTAATCGTCCAGTGCCAGCATTTCAGTGACATCCGAACGAGCTTCCAGGAGCGTCAGCCATCCTGAAGGAATGCCTGCTTGTATGCTGGCTTCGTTGATGATGTTCGCCAGTATCCGGTTGGTATTGGCAGCTTCGCTACCTCCCTTCATCAGAACTGCGTTTCCACTCTTGAGGCACAGCGATGATATCTGCACCAGCGCATCAGGCCTGGATTCGAATACAATTCCGATAACACCGACGGGACAACTCACCCGATAAAGTTCTAGATTACTGTCCAGTTCCAGGGCGCTAAGTGTCACGCCTACCGGATCAGCAAGCGTAATTAAGCTGTTGATGCCCTCGATAGCATCATCAATCTTATCTTTGTCGAACTTGAGTCTCTTCAGCAAAGGAGCCGACAGACTATCCTTTTCGGCCTTTTCAAGATCATCCTTGTTGGCTCTTACAATAGCCTCTCTATTGGTATTCAGAGCGTGAGCGATATCAGCGAGGGCTTGGTTTTTACCCTCGTTTCTCTTGGCTGCGAGATGAGTGCTGGCTTCTTTAGCCTCGATAGCTTTTTGTTTAATGTCCATAATTACTACCTATCAATCGACTATGACTGGAGCAAGTGCTCAATTATCAGCCTATAAGCGGCGTGAGCTTTATCTCCTCCTCGGAATTCAAATTCAAATGAGTCATCGCCGGCGTGTAGAGTGAGCGTGCTACTGGCGAAGAATCCTCGCTTAAATACAAGTCCGGAATCATCTGCACTGCTTACTGCGTGAATTCGATTATATGGAATTGTGACCATAGCCTTTTTCTTGTGTGTAAAAGCTTTATCGTAAAAAATGATACGTTTGTCCAGGATACCTAGGAACCCTGTTCCTGCGCCTTTCAAATCAAATACCGCCAGAATAGTCTCCTGAGGCAGGCAATAGTCTTCGATCTTCTCCATTTGCTCTTGTTTATCAACTATTATGTCATCTGCAATGTTTACCATTTCAAACCTCCTGATGATGGCGTGCCAATTTATAGTATGAGCATGTTGTCTTTATGGATCACTTCATCGCCATGCGCATAACCAAGTATTTCCAGAATTCTCTCTGAACGAGAACCCTTGATCTGGCTGATATCAGTGGAACTATACCCTGAAATACCGCTGCCGATGATATTGCCATCGGAATCGTTGATTTCGATGATATCGCCTCTTTCAAACTTACCTTGGGCTTTGGCGATTCCTGCCGGCAGAAGACTCCTGTTCTGTTTCTGCAAAGCAATCCTCGCTCCCGGGTCAATAACGACTTTGCCCTTGGCTGGTTGGCTGAGCATCCATCGTTTTCTACTTTCGAGATTTGAAGTCGAGGCTGGGAATAAGGTTCCTAACGATTCTCCATTAATTAGTCTTAGTAGTATATTTTGCTCCTGTCCATGTGCAATTACCACAGATGTGCCTGATGCAGTAGCCAGTTTAGCTGCTTCGATCTTGGTAGCCATGCCGCCGGTACCTCTTTCTCCACAAGTGTTACCGGCAAGACATTCAATGGAAGAATCGATCATGTCTATTTTGGGGATAAGTTGTGCTGAAC
Source organism: Chloroflexota bacterium (assembly GCA_018657655.1). Lineage (GTDB taxonomy): Bacteria > Chloroflexota > Dehalococcoidia > SZUA-161 > SpSt-899 > JABMQN01. The sequence continues at coordinate 3,125 of JABHWQ010000506.1, forward strand.
TATCCTGACTGGGATCGGCGGTATACAGACCTTCGACATCACTGAGGATAACAAGAAGATCGGCATCCACAAGGTTAGCCACCATAGCCGAAAGGTTATCATTATCACCGAAAGTTGTTCCTTGAAGCTCCTCAACAAAAACCACGTCATTTTCGTTGACGATGGGTATAACATCGAGTTCCAGTAGTGCGAGCAATGTGTTTCGAGCGTTCAGGTAACCAAGCCGATTGAGGAAGTCTGGTTTGGTGAGTAGTGTTTGTGCCACAATAATATCGTGGGCGCTGAACAGCTCATCGTAAGTTTGCATTAGCGGCCCCTGTCCTACAGCGGCCAGCATTTGCCTGAAAGGGGTATCTTTCCGTTTCTTTCTGATACTCATCCGATGCTTGCCGGCAGCAACAGCTCCGGAGGAAACAACTATTGTCTGAACGCCGTTGTGGTGCAATTGGGCGATTTGATCTACGAGGCTGCCCATCATCTTACGGGCAAGGCTGTCCTTGCCGCCAGTAATGAGGTTGGTTCCCAGCTTGATCACCAAACGTTGGTAATTGGAGGCGTTTCTCTTCTTTCGCATATCGGCTAAGCAGTTGCCCCAATTATACCACGCTGCCGAATGTTTGAGACACCTAAAATGTCTTCAGGTTGAAAAAAACTAAGTGACTTCTTGAACCTTGATTATTCCTACTTCCTGCACATTTGACATCCAACGGGCTGAAGTCCCTGTCTGTTTGATCAACTGTGCATATTCATCAAACAATGGTCCACCACTTTGAAATCCCTGGAAAGTGCCCTTAATCTGGCATCCTGCCGCTGTTTTGAATGCTGCCGCAGCCACTTTGTTGGTTACTTCCAGATTTGTTCGAGTCTTACCTCCCGCTACTTCTGCAAATGCGAGGGTTTCATTGTCGATGGCTACTAGACTTCCCTTGGGGGCCATACTCGGCATTCCATTAGAATCGATGGTGGCAAGAATTTTGGAAGTCTGCGAATCCCGGAACAGGTCCATGGCTTCTTTTGTCATTTTGGCCATTTGTAACCCCCCTTAATTTTACTTCTCTACTGGAGCTGGTTCCCAGCTTAAATGCTAAGAAACTTTAAGGGATACCTGTTTTCCTTCCGTCCAATTTCGATGAAATACGACCGGTTTTGTAGCGGGATAGATAAATGGTGGGATAAAACTATAACATCATGACAGAAAACAGTCAATATACTCAAAACGTCAATATTTTGGGTAATCATGAGGGATGTACACAATGACTAAACTCGAGCGAGGGTTACTTTATGTCGAGTGTATTTCCCAGACCCTTTTCTAATGACTTGCGCTATCCTCACGTTGTCCAGATCTGATCTGGTGGTAATATGCTTCGGTGCCAGCCGGCCTAGCGGTTGAGCCACTAATACCGCCAGAACTGATGCTTGTATAACTCTACCGAACTTGTCTATGCCAGAATGTCCTCTTCCAGCAATCATTGAGGCTATTCCGGCAGCCAGACCGGCCACGGCCAGATTTGTTCCGCACATCGGAGAGACAGCCAGCGATTTCTCTCCTTCCTGCAGCCTCCGAAGAGCTTCGTGAGTAGATTCCTCCAAAAGTTTAGTAGGTATATCTCCATACAGGTGAAAACTTGATAGTCCGGCTCTCCCTACTAATCGGACCTTGCCGTTTAGTTTTGGCAGGAGTACAGCGATAGTGGCATGTTCCAATGCGTGGTTTTGCCTGATGGCGTTGACGGTATCTACGGCTTCCATTCGGAGGGTTTTTGATCCGGTGAAGTATTCGCTTGACGGTTTAGCCCCTGGCCAACGCATAATATGCCTCGATGGGGGAATGATTGCCCGATACCATACAATATCACAGGGAGGATGGATAAACAAGGTGATTAGGGTATATTCGCCATAGTCCGGAAGCTACGAGAGCAATTCCGGCGATTGGTGCATCGATCCGGCCTGGACAGTTGACATGCCTATCTATCCGATTCCCTACTCGCGGCTAACTTCTCAAAAACCCAAATAACCAAAATACCGACGATCATTAACCCGATAGCGCCCATCACTTCACCATCAAAAGAATCCGGGAGATACCGATCATATCCGGCCACCTTTTCGGACCCATCGCTGAGCGTTTCCGTTATTTCATCTTTCCATGGCCATAACATACCTAAGGAACCGAAGACAAATCCTGTCAGTAATGAGATGGTCACGTCACGGTATTTCTTGAATATCCAGGAAATGATTCGGGAAAAGGCGGCAATCCCGAATACCGCTCCCATTAGAAATGGGATCAGTAGACCGAATTGAAAATGGAAATCGGATATATCGCTGAGGGCATCGATCACAATTAGCTCGTAATTACCCATCAGCAGCAAAACATATGAACCTGAAAGTCCGGGCAATATCATGCTGCAAATAGCCACCGCTCCGCAGAGAAACACGTACCATACAGAGTCATTCTCACCGGCCACATCGGAGATAAACGATATCGCCAAAGCACATCCGCAGCCAATCAGTAACGCAACGATTACAGCAGCGGTCCATTTTTCGACGGTCTTACCCACGAAATAAACCGATGCCAGAATAAGCCCAAAGAAAAAAGCCCAGACATACACCGGATATTCATCAAACAAGGGGTCGAGAAGTTTTGCCAATGACAACATGGCCACGACCATACCAAAGATAATAGTGGCCAAGAAACGAAGGTTGGTGTATTCGATAAACGTCTTGATCTTCCCGGAAAAAATCAGTTTGATAGCGCTGACATCGAAGGATTTGACGGAATTGATCAGTCTTTCATAAATACCGGTGATGAGGGCAACTGTTCCCCCGGAAACCCCCGGGATGATATTTGCGGTTCCCATAAACAATCCGCATGCAGTGATCCAAATGTAATCTTTCAATTTGAGAGGGCCATCATCCGATTGCGAAGCATCCATCAAAACGTATCCTTATTGAAGGTTGGAAATTGGGACGTGTAATCTAGATCAAAGAGAGCCCAAAGGCCAGCGTCGTTCTACGAAGTGTAGCAAAGCAAGCAGCAAACAGTCAACAGCTACGTATGAACTATGCTATAATACTCTGCGAGTAAAGAATGTTAATCATATTTCTGTTTTATCGGGAAACATTGATAGATGATCCTTTGGGATTTATGGCAACTCTCATCCCAATGTACTTGTTTTTCCTTCTTCTATTGATTCCAATGATGGTTTTTCACGAAATCAGCCATGGCATGGTGGCGCTCAAACTTGGTGATGATACTGCAAAAATGATGGGTAGGTTATCATGGAATCCCTTGGTTCATCTTGATCGCGCAGGTACTCTGATGTTCCTAATCGTAGGGATTGGAAGGGCTAAACCTGTTCCTATCAATCCTTATTGTCTTAATATGGACCCTCGAAAGGGAATGGCTATCGTGGCAGCTGCGGGTCCGCTTTCGAATTTTCTTGTAGCTATACTTTGTGCTGCATTGTTCAGATTGGACATTTTATCACTTCCGTCAACAACTCAGGCACAATTTGCGGATTTGCCCGCAGATGTGATTTTAACAGTCTTGCGAATCAATGTGTTATTGGCCGTATTTAACATGTTTCCTGTGCCACCATTCGATGGTTTCAGGATAGCAGTTGGTATGTTACCCGATGAGCAAGCTAGATCTCTTGCCAGTATTGAACGATATGCACCCCAGATCATAATGATTTTCTTCATTGCAGTTTTATTCACAGGGTTCCTTTGGACCTTGTTGGATTTTGTCACTAACGCTTTTTTAGGACAGAACTACTTCTGATAGCCATGACCAGAATCGCAATCATTGGGTTGGGCCTTATCGGCGGATCTTTGGGTTTGGCACTGAAGAAAGCCAAAGGCGATGAAGTTGATATCGTTGGCTTTGCCAGGCGCCCTGAAATAGCCGCTGAGGCTATCAAACGTGGGGCTGTTACCAGAACTGAGCCGGAGATGGGAAGTGCGGTAGCAGGCGTGAATATTGTTGTTATTGCTACTCCCCTGGTGCCTATTAAGGACATCCTTCCCCAAATAGCTGAACGCCTTTCACCCGGCACAATAGTGACCGATGTTGGCAGTACCAAAGCACAGGTGATTGCCTGGGCTGCCGAATATCTACCATCAAATGTTGACTTTGTTGGCGGCCATCCCATGACGGGAAAAGAGACATCCGGTTTGGCTGATGCTGAGGCGGGGCTCTTTGAGAATTGCGTGTATTGCCTTTCTCCTTCCCGGGATGCGGATGGGGAAGCCATAAAGACGATGGAAGAAATGGCGCGATGGGTGGGAGCTACTCCCCTTTTAATCGATGCCGAGAAACATGATGCGCTGGTAGCCGGGATAAGCCATCTTCCTCTCTTGCTTTCTTCGTCGCTAGTATCAGCACTTGCCAAAAGCGATCTGTGGCCTGAGATGTCCAAACTTGCGGCTACAGGCTTCCTCGATATGACCCGTTTAGCTGGAGGAGATACCGAATTGTACCGTGGAATATGTGCAACCAACCAGAAAGCTATTCTCGATTGGATCGATCGTTACATCGATACCCTGAATGAATACCGCGAATTGGTTTTGCAAGATGAAAAAGGGCTTCAAAGTATCTTGCAAGATGCTCGGGAAATAAGGCAAGAATGGTTCGAAAAAGAGGGCCGAAGATTCCGTAAACAAGGGGATTAACGGGTGAAGCAAACAGTTCGAAAACCACACTTGCTAAAAGGTGAAATTACTCCGCCGGCTGATAAATCGATATCCCATCGGTCGCTCCTTCTAAATAGTATCGCCTCAGGTAAAGCCCGAGTGACCAATTTCCTCTCTGCTGCTGATTGTCTTTCGACTCTGTCATGTTTGACAAGTTTGGGCGTAAAAATAGATCTCAAGGGCAGTGAAGTTACCATAATGGGTTCGGGCAACAGATGGTTCAATGAACCTAATGGCGTGCTGGATGCTGGAAACAGCGGCACGACAATGAGGCTCTTGACCGGGCTTTTGGCAGCGCAACCGTTCACTTCAACTATCACTGGCGATGAATCACTAAGGTCTCGACCCATGGGGCGGATAATCGAACCACTGAGATTGATGGGAGCCCGAATCGAGGGGAGCGAGAACAGTGCAAAAGCTCCTCTGA
>JABHWQ010000393.1 GCA_018657655.1 Chloroflexota bacterium
GTTTGTTCAGCACCTTCTGTGTTTATATCGCCGATCATTACATTAGCGCCGGCTTCTGCCAGACGCAAAGCAATCGCCTGACCAATTCCAACGGCGCCACCCGTAATCAAGGCACTTTTACCGGTCAGGTCGAAGATTTGGGCAATCGTCTGCATTTCCATGGATAGACCTCCTCTTGCATGTGTACTGAATATCTGGCGTTAGTCGCTATTGGGCTCCGCGCCTAAATCTCTACTTGACATTTCCTGAGCAGAAACACCTCAGGTGCTTACTGGTAATTCTTTAGATTCGACTGTAGCTATAGATGAATTGTGCCCTTGTTGTTAGATAACATCCGCTTCTATCAGGAAGCTCTCCGCGTGATCCCGATCTGTGAACTTTTCTCTTAGCACCAAAGCACTTACCCGGCCTTGGACTGACAGGATCCAGTCGTCGTTCTATACCCTGTCCAGTCATTGGCCGGGTAAGTTTGTGATGCCTATCCAGTCTGAGTCGACCTATCGACGCGTGATGAGCTAGGACACGTCTAAGGTGTTACTAGAGCTGGCCACCAATCATCTGCACCGATTCTCATGAGATCCTGATCAGCGCCGCTGGCCTTGTATATGCCGAAGAAATCCCATGCCGCGCGCTTGTCCTCACTGAAAGTAACCCTCTGGCCACCACCATCAGACTCGAACTCCAAAGCAAACGACGTTGCTGTATCATAAATAGTCTGAGAGTTGACATTATCTGGGCCATGTTGTGCAGCAGTCTCCTTAATTAACATAAGCACAGCCCACCATTGGTGAAATGCTCCTTGATATGCCGAACCTGCCGCTTTGTACGCAGCAGCTTCTGATGCGCTGTGGTTATTTGTAAGAAGCTCATTCATCAAATCCGTCACCTGGGATTCTTCGTTATACCATCGGTTGGGGAGACAGAATAACATGCCATCGATCGCATCCCAACCCCCAACAGTTTCCACTATCATAGACATATAGGAGTTGTGAGCATCGGTACCAAGGAATTTTCCTTGGCCACCGGCACTGATGTATTCCTTCATGAGGGTACCTGCAAAGAATCCTGTCGAAGGCGGGATAACATAGTCGGCATCCATCAAGGATTCTATTTCCGGACCAAAAGTCACAGTCTCCCAACCCAGTAAATGTCCACCGACCCAATCCCACTGGTCCGAATGTTCGTCTGCAAATGCCTCGCCCGCAGCTTGAAGCGATTGAGCATACGGTCCTACCATCCCCACCCCGCCGATTTTGGCTGGTCTATCGGTGGGGAAATCCGGGTCGTTCTCTTGAATCCAGTTCATCAACGTATAAATGTAGCTTTTGGGCTCTGCACTGAAAGCGAAAGTCCAAGTGGGTAATTCAAGGGAACTATCCTCAACCACTATGGCCAGTAGCGCTACCTCATCGTCCGTCGCGCGAGGATGGATCGATGCCACGATCGGTGGCAGTCCGGTAACGACGACATCCGCGCCACGTTCCAATACCCATTCATACCCAGGTATAGCTTTACCGGGATCGTACTGGGAATCGTATGTTTGAACTGCTAACTCGAGCCCTGGGATGAGGTCGTTCTCGTTGAAGTATTTCATCAAGTCGCCGAGTGCAAAATCAACCACTGTCAGTGCCGACGCAGCGGGGCCTGTAATATCTGAGATATTGCCCAGTGTGAATTTCACAGGCTCCATCGAGGTTGGCTCATCCGTAGGTTCTGCCGTCGGAGTTACTGTGTCATCATCATCGTCACAGGCAACCAACAATGGCAACAAGATCAACAGGATTGCCAGCAAAGTTATTGTTATCTTGTGGATGTCTTTCATTATATGTACCTCCATTTGTTTTTGTTTGCAGCGATGCAACCATTGAACGAACCGCATTTCTTATATGATCCTTTCTCACCCCCTCAGTTTCGAATTTATCGAAGGAAAATTGCAGCGAAAGTCACTCCGCGCCATCTTCAGATGCTAATTAGCTTTGTGAAAAAATATCCCATAAGTTCCCGGTTTCGTCTATTAGTAGTTCTACGTATTTCCGTACAGTAGTTTCTTTAGTTATCGGGAATGACGATTCTCATAATCATGTAAGGAAGCGTTCGGTGATACGAGCCCTCGGCGGATCGCAAAGAGAACGAGATCGGTGTCAGTGCAAACATTTAGCTTACGCATGATACTGGACCGATGAAATTCAAATGTGCGAGTGCTAATAGACAACTTGGCAGCAATTTCAGTAGTGTCCCAACCCTCAGTAGCCAGCAGTAACACCTCACGTTCCACGAATGTCAGCATCTCATAAGGATCCACAGTGACACCTCTGGCTTTCTCGACGTGTTTCTCGATTTCACCTTCTGACAAGGACGAACTGAGATAGTGTCTGTCTTCAGCTACCTCCCGTATCGCGTGCAAGAGTTCGTATGATGAATCTCCTTTGAGTACATATCCCTTGGCCCCAGCACGTAGTGCTTCCAGTACATACCCCTCGTCATCATACATAGACAACACTATGACTTTGGCACAAAGTGCTTCCTGCACAACCCGTCTTGTAACCTCTAACCCACCAAGGGCAGGCATTACGACATCGACGATCAAAACGTCGGGTTGAAGCCGCCGCACCAATTCATATCCCTCCAAACCATCGTTCCCTTCGCCCAAAATGACGAGGTCCGATTCGGCCCCTAATAGCAGCGCTAACTGGCGACGGACAGTGAAGTTGTCATCAACGAGCACAATTGAAATTGTATCCATTTTCTGCACTCTGCTTATAATGGTTTTACGCATAACACTTGACTGGATATGGTCGATGTCGATGGATACAATAAACTAATCAAATATTGCAGCAACTGTATATTCGTAGACCTACGTACATTAGGCAAAACGGTCTGCTATTTTTTAAGAGGAAAACCTTTAGTCAGGATATGACGAGGCTGGTGTAATGTTCTAGTCTCGCATGGATGAGGTATCCGGCGAAATTAGTCCTCGCCGAACGGCAAAGAGAATGAGGTCGGTGTGGGTCCGAAGGTTTAGTTTCCGCATGGTGTTGGAGCGATGTACCTCAACAGTGCGAGGGCTGATATGTAGAAGATCAGCGATTTCATTGCTGTTCCTGCCCTCAACGGTCATTTTTAGCACTTCCCGTTCTCGTGGGGTCAGCATCTCATACGAATCGAGCTTAGCATCCCTTGCTTTCTCGACATACGTTTGGATGGCATGTTGCGAGATCGGTGCGCTGAGGTAATACCGATCCGCGAGAACCTCTCTAATTGCGGTGACCAGTTCCTGGGATGTCGATCCCTTGAGTACATAGCCCCGAGCCCCAGCCCTTAATGCTTCCAACACATAAGACTCATCATCGTGCATGGATAGTATGATGACTCGGGTCTGTGGCGAATATTGGATGGTTCGTCTGGGAACCTCCAAGCCATCGACGAGTGGCATTACGATATCAACAATTAATATATCTGGATGCAGTCGCTCAACCAGCTCTGATGTCACCAGCCCATCATTTGCTTCGCCAATAACGGTAAGATCTGATTCAGCCAGCAACACAGATTGCAGGCCGCGCCGCACGATATCGTGATCATCTGCGAGCACTATTGTCGGCATACTTGATGTACCTTCTCATGTTCCAATATGGTCGGGACCCTTCAAGGACAGTTCGACGACCAACTCGGTACCCTCTCCTGGTACAGAATGCAGTGTGAAGCCCCCCCCCAATAGGACTGCTCTCTCTCTCATTCCAATGAGACCACTAGTCTGACCACTGGCTGTCTTCAATGTCGGATCGAATCCAATACCTTCATCTTTTATTTTCAAAGCCACCAACCCGGACTGTGCCAGAATATGCACGGTCACTTCAGGAACCCGAGCATGGCGCGCCACGTTGGTGAGGGCCTCCTGTACGATCCGATAGACCTCCGTTTCCACCTTCGGGGAGAGGCGCTCCTGGATTCCTTGATGTTGGAATACAACCTGGATTCCTGTCTGAGCCGTATAACGTTTGAAATGTGCAAGCAATGCAGGTAACAGACCCAAATCGTCCAGCATGGAGGGGCGCAGATCAAGAGACATGGTGCGCACGCGTGTCATGAGGTCATCAATTATAGTCTGAGCTTCCGAGAAACTTTCCTTTCGCTTTTCAGCTGATTCATGTACAGCGATCTCCAGACAGAACTTGAGTCCGGTGAGTGCTTGCCCAACCTGGTCGTGAAGTTCACGAGCGATGTGCCGGCGTTCGAACTCCTGCACTTCGACGACCCGGTGAGAGAGGTCCCGTAACGAACTTTCCGCCCACTTTCGTTCCGTGATATCCAGGGAAATGATCTGAACGGCCACTGCTTCACCACTTTCATCTGTGACTGGTTGAATATTTGATGAGAACCATCGTTTGCCCGAAGGAAGATCAACGCAATCCTCAAATTCTGTTGCATGGATTCCCGATTCAGCTACCTGAGCAATTCTCTCCCTCATTTTCACAGCCTGAAGGGGGAGCAGTTCTTCTATCGGCCGCCCGATAAAATCAGCCGGAATCCCTCCCAAGTTTCTGGCTCCAGCGGTGTTGATCACCAGGATTGTACCATCCAAAGCATGGTACATGATTGGGGTGGCAGCATTTTCTACAATCTGTCGGTATCTTGATTCGGTTTTTTGCAGCTCCTGTTTGGCTTTTACACGCTCTGTGTTGTCCTCGCAAATCACCTGAATGGCGGTGATTTTGCCACCTTCATCACGCACGGGCTGGAGAAATGAAGAAAACCAGCGTTCGCCATCGGGAAGTTTTACACAGTCTTCATATTGACCGCCCACCCCTGCTTCAAGAACCTGCTTAATTCTCTTCTTGATCGCATCGGCCATATCGGGGAGGAACTCATATATTGACCTTCCGACAAAGTCATCGGGCACCCCACCCAAGTTTTTTGCCCCAATGATGTTTGTGCGCATTACGCGGCCATCGGGACTAATATATGTAACAGGGAAGATGCCATTCTCAAAAAGCGCTCTAAATTGTTGCTCGATTTTCATATCTCATGCGACCTGTAGAGACAATTTACTGACAGTAATTACACCTTTTGTGACCCCTTGCACCCCATAAATTATTGGGATTGATCGGTGATATACCCAAGACAAGCGAGCTTGTTGCCGAAACTGTAAGCTATTGCGACTGTTTTTGTCAAGCCCTCCTGACACGCCCAACATATTAGCCCGGCAATTGTACATGGCCTAGCAAGATGTATTTGTCACGGTGACCCCCAAAAACTCGTCTA
>JABHWQ010000390.1 GCA_018657655.1 Chloroflexota bacterium
CAGGCGACAGGCCATACAGCCTGAAGCTGGTGCTATCCAGTGGTGATAAATCCGCCGTCGGTGACAGCTTTGATATCTACGTCCAGGGTGAAAAATTACTGGAAAATGTTGTTGTCCCCCCATCGAGCGAGGGAGCCAGGGCAAGAACTTTGATAGCAGGAGTAGAACGGGTGATGGCCGACCGCGAACTCAAGCTTAAAATCGTACCGAGCCAGGGAAACACCAACTCCGGAGCAACTGTCTGCGGCCTGAAAATAGCCGCGCTTTAGTGCTGTGCAGTTAACTCCATTATTACCAAACCGCAAATAAAAAAAACAAAAGACCCGGAGACACCTCCTGGTCTTTTGTTTTTTATTTGCACTATTGCTGTCTGGGTACTCTTCCGAGCCCTGATCCGCCAACAAATAGATGATCCGCTGTAACTACATATTTTAATAATCTTAGGCCCATCCGCCATCGCCCCGCAGTTATCGGTAATAGCATCAGGCTCCAGCGCCAGATAAATACTCCACCCACACCGTGCGCTTTCGCTCGCCCGTGAGTCAATCCGTGCGACCGCACTCCTTCCAGAAAAAATCTATGCAAATTGACGAAATGCAATCAATTGATTTCCAACGTTTTACAAGTTCGTTTGTTATTGGCACCAACTATGCGTAATCCAATTTCAGCAATTCAATAATCCGATGTTCATCAATCAAGTGTCAAGGAGTAACAATGCAGAGCGAAACGGCAAGCATCGTCGCAGCCGCTGTGGAGAACAATCAGAATCAGCGGGAAAATGCGGGCAAGTATCTGACATTCAAGCTTTCCAGCGAGGAATACGGCCTGGAAATCCTGAAAGTCAAAGAGATTATCGGTTTGATCTCAATTACGCAGATACCTCGCACCCCCGATCACATCCGTGGCGTGATTAACCTGCGGGGTACAGTGATCCCTGTTATGGACCTGCGGATCAAGTTCGGAATGGAAGCTATCGAGAGCACCAGCGAAACCTGCATCATCGTGGTTGAAGTCAATCAAGAGGAGCAGACTGTACGGATGGGCATTCTGGTAGACAGTGTCTCCGAGGTGCTGGATATCGCCTCCAGCGAGATAGAGGATACTCCCGAATTCGGATCCGAGGTCAATACCGACTTCATCCAGGCCATGGGCAAAACCCGCGACCGGGTAATCATGCTGCTGGAAATCAACGAGGTGCTGAGCGGTGATGATATCACCCTGGCAAACAAAACCGCGGAACCGAGCGACGGTTGAGAAACTGAAATAAGTAAAGACACTATGAATGGGCATTGTTTTGAATCGTTATATCGGCAGCAATATTTGATTTCATAATTTAACCTAGAGGTTGCCGGAAAATATCTATCCGGGCTTTCATCAAGTCCGTAGAAATAACAAACAACTGGTTTTAAGTCACTTGGTAATTAGCGTAGGTTAACCTATGCAGGGGGAGTAAAATTGATTAAGACAATTCTGAACAAACTTAGCGGTGGTAACAACGAATATAACAAGTTCAAGTTGCAGGTATTGGACAAAATTCCTACTCCTGTTATGGCCATTGATAAAGATTTCAATGTCCTCTACATGAATGAACCTGCGGCTCATGCTGTCGGCAGTACTCCTGATAAGGTTAAAGGCCGCAAGTGTTTCAGTCTGTTCAATACTGCTCATTGCAACACTGCAAACTGCCAGTGCGACAAAGCAATGCGTGAACAACAAAATTGCACTTCGGATACTGTGGCCAAGCTCCCGTCCGGTGAACTGCCCATCCGCTACACGGGTACTCCTTTAAAAGATGAAAATGGTAGTGTTATCGGTGCTCTGGAATATGTGACGAATATTGCCGAGGAGTACCAGGCTGTAGAGTATATCGGCAAGATCGCTGCAGATGCTCTTGAAGGAAAGCTTGACACAAGAGGAAATCCGGATGACTACCAGATCAATGGATTTGTAAAGGTAATCGAGGGGCTCAACGCTACACTTGATGCGATAGTAGCTCCAATAGTTGAGACCTGCAAAGTCCTGGAAACTGCGGCCGATAAAAATCTAACCGACAGAATCGAGGGTGACTACAAGGGGCAGTTGGATGACTTGAAGAACAACGTCAATATAACGATCAACTCGCTGGATGAAGCACTTCAGCAGGTGGGACAAGCTGTCGAGCAGGTCTCCAGCGCCAGCGAACAGATTTCCTCCGGCAGCCAGAGCCTGGCCCAGGGCGCCAACGAGCAGGCCAGCTCCCTGGAGGAAATCTCCAGCAGCCTGGAAGAGATGTCCTCGATGACCAAGCAGAACGCGGACAACGCGGACCAGGCCAAGACTCTTTCCGGCTCCGCCCGTGAATCTGCCGACAAGGGCAGCAGTTCCATGGAGCAGATGACCGATGCTATTAACCGTATCAAGAACAGCAGCGATGAGACCGCAAAGATCGTCAAGACTATCGACGAGATCGCTTTCCAAACCAACCTGCTAGCCCTGAACGCAGCGGTCGAAGCTGCTCGGGCC